>CAZGYO010000278.1:3518-3843 GCA_964530455.1 uncultured Victivallales bacterium | reverse complement strand
CCGGCCTGTCAAGAGCAATTTTAAAACTCAAAGATGATCCGGGACTGCGTGAAAAAATATCTAAAAGCGCCTGGAAAAGGGTTGACATGTTTTCTGTTTCTCATGCTACGCTTAAGCTGGAGACTTTATACTCGGAACTTGTCGGGATATAAACTTGCGATGAATAGAAAATTGATGTAAAAAGGTCTATAGTAAAACTCGTCGGTAAAATTTAAATCAGCAAAATATTAATACAGGATAAACTGGGTCTGGATTCGGTGTAGAATGGGTAGACTATCGCGGTGGAGTTTCTCATGCTTCAATATTTCCGCTCTATTTTTTAAAA
>CAZGYO010000278.1:843-3508 GCA_964530455.1 uncultured Victivallales bacterium | reverse complement strand
GATGTTCCTTTCCATCATTCCTGTCAATCAGCAGAGGATAGCCCCTGATGCTTAAATTTCAGCTGTATGCCATTTTGGGAGGAAGCCTTTATTTGCTTAAAGTCGAAGACTTCCATTTTACAGCTTCCGGGATTCTCCTGTTTGGAGAACTGCCCGATAGGAATCTTGATACAGAGAAGGAGCCAGGATGTGCGGAATAGCCGGAATAGCGGCGAAAGAACCGATGTGTTTGGGCGGACTCGTTGAAGCAATGACAGAGTCACTCGCTCATCGCGGGCCGGATGATTTCGGCTATATAGCCCTTGATCCGGGTTGCGGTGCACTGGGTGCAGCACGTGAAATAGGCAGAGAAAAACAAGCGAGGATGTTTCTTGGTCACCGTCGCTTGAGCATAATAGACATTGAGGGCAGTAGACAACCTCTCTGCAACGAGGACGGCACGGTATGGGCAGTCTTCAACGGTGAAATCTATAATTACCGCGAACTTCGCGAAAAACTGTCTTTAAAAGGGCATATGCTGAGGGAGAAGGGAGATACTGAGGTACTCGTCCATCTCTGGGAAGAGTACGGCGAGCAAATGCCCGGACATCTTCTGGGAATGTTTGCTTTTGCTATCTATGACACATCGAAGGATGTTCTTTTTATTGCCAGAGACCGATACGGTCAGAAACCGCTCTACTACATGGAGAACAGTCAAGTCCTGGCTTTTGCTTCAGAACTCCAGGCCCTGTGGCATGTGCCGGATTTTCCTTTTCGGAACATAGACATGGGGGCAATGAGTCATTATTTCAGATATGGGTATATCCCATCACCTGCCACTGTTTTCAGAGGCGTTCATTCGCTATTGTCCGGAACGTCAATGCTCTGGAAAAACCATCAGCTCTCTCATAGCAGATACTGGAAGCCTTCGGTTCGTGGTGAAATTGAAAATCCCGACTACGAGCGCATACAGTCGCTCATTGACGAATCCGTGAAAAACCGACTGATCGCTGATGTCCCGCTGGGTGCCTTTCTTTCTGGGGGGATTGATTCTTCGTCTGTTGTGGCATCCATGTCGGAACATTCTGCAGCATCTGTAAAGACTTTTACCGTCTCAATGGGTAATAACTGG
Organism: uncultured Victivallales bacterium; assembly: GCA_964530455.1. GTDB lineage: Bacteria > Verrucomicrobiota > Lentisphaeria > Victivallales > CAZGYO01 > CAZGYO01. The sequence continues at coordinate 2,397 of CAZGYO010000278.1, read as the reverse complement.
TTTGACGAGTCTGCAGAAGCTGAGCTTGTTGCCGACCATCTCGGGACGCAACACCGTACAATCAAGGTCGAGCCAGACTTTATAGGGGCGATCGAAAAACTCTCCATGCACTACGGGCAGCCCTTCGCGGATCATTCGGCTGTGCCGACATACTACATCAGCCGGGAGACCCGGAGGCATGTTGCAGTGGCTCTTACGGGAGACGGGGGGGATGAGCTTTTTGCGGGTTACGGAAGCTACACGAATAAACGGCTTTATTCTATTCTCGGCAGAATCCCGCAGTTTCTTCGCCCGTTGCTTTCTGTTTTGAGCGGGGGTGTCGGAAGGCGAAGCGACTCGACCGGACATCTTCAGGACTCTATCCTTTCAGCCGGAGATATCCCATGGAAAGGCGAGAATGTTTCACCGCTTTTCCACTCTCATTGGCGCAAACAGGGTTTTACAGAAGAGATGCTGAGCGCGGATACTGCTATTGGAGAGGAGGTTTACGGTTGTTTTAAAGCCTACTTTGATGAAGCAGAATCCGAAGATCCAGTGGAAAAATGGCTGGAAGCCGACCAGAGGATGTATCTTTGCGACGACATTCTCACCAAGGTGGACATCGCTTCGATGAGTGTTTCTCTTGAATGCCGCGCACCGTTCCTGGACCATAGACTTGCAGAATACGTCAACAAGATAAGGATATGTGAGAAACTTGAAGGGAACGAGTCTAAGCACATCCTCAGAAAACTGCTTGCGCGGCGTGTGCCAGAATCTATATCGAAATTGCCCAAAAAAGGGTTCTCTTTGCCCATGGGCCTATGGATAAGAACCGGAATCCGGGACTGGATGCATTCGCTTCTTTTCGATAACAGGGATGCCTGGAAACCATATCTGAAAGAGGGTTTTGTTGAAGATATCTGGAAAGAGCATCAGAACGGTAAACTGGACCATCAGGCGAGGCTTTGGGAGGTGGCGGTGCTTTCTATGTGGCACAGTGATTTAAAGGGGCTGAATATTTCCAGAGCGGGAAAAAAGGCATGAAAACTCCAAGCGCTCTACAAAGAGTATCACATGCTTCTGCACTCATCCTGGCTTTTCAAGTAATAAAAAGCGTTCTTTCTGTTTTCGTAAGAAGCTCCCTCGCGGGGTTTCTAGGGGCAGGCATAGAAACCGATGCATATTTCGCGGCTTTCACAGTGCCGCAGCAGCTGGGAGATTTTCTGATTGGGGGAATTCTTTTCATTATAATCATTCCCGTTTTTCAGGAACGAAGAGCAGAGGTAGGGGAAGAGCGGAGTCAGGAGGATGTTGCAGGTTTGTTGAACATGTTTGCCTTTGGACTTGTACTCCTCACAGCAGTTTACTTCTTACTGGTTCCATATATAATCCCGAGAATGTTTTCCGGCTTGACGGGTAGTGCCCTTGACTTGACAGTCAGTCTGTCCAGATGTTTTTCACCGGCAATACTGCTCATGGGAATGTCGCTTATATACATTGCCTTTTATCATGTTTACCGCGAATTTCTGATTCCGCTGCTGGTCAATTTGTTTTTCCCGATTAGCACCCTTTTTG
>CAZGYO010000278.1:0-833 GCA_964530455.1 uncultured Victivallales bacterium | reverse complement strand
TGGGGTGTCAGAGGTATAGTGATTTGCAATGTGACGGCCTGTTTTCTCGGTTTGGCCGTGCTTGTCCTTTTCATCCACAGAAGAATCACTTGGAAGTGGAATTGGCATGTCGGGAATCTCCTACTGTTAAACACACTGAGACTTTCCTGGCCACTCGTGCTGGTCAACGGCTTAAGCCGGATAATACCTTTCATTCAGAAGAGTGCCGCGTCACAGATGCCATATGCAGGTGCCATAACGCTTTGGTCTTATGCGCTGTTTATAGTCAACTCGGCGCTTGTTCTGGTTGTATATCCGGTTTCTACGGCGATATTCCCGTTGCTTGGGGAGCACTATGCGCAAAAAAACAACCAGCTTCTTTCAAAGTCATTTTCCCAGGCGTTAAAAGTGATGCTTTATCTCTCTTGTCCTTTTTTTGTTGCTTTTCTCATGCTTTCCGGAGACCTTGTGGATATTATTCTCGGATATGGGAAAATGACCGAGACTGAAACCCGCATCTGTGCTAGGCTGATTGTTGTCATGTCCTTGGTTGTCATTCCCAACTGCTTTGTAGTAATCACATCGAAAATGCTTATGATTCTGCAAGAAACAAAAAGTATGTCTGTAGTCGGGCTGACGGTCACTGCGATGGCAATACCGGCGTATCTTCTCTTGCCCAAGACATTCGGTATCATTGGAATTGGAATTGCTTTTTCCGCTACGGCCATAATTTTGAGCATAGGCTATATCATTCTTCTGAATATGAAGATGTCTTCCCTGTCCTTCACTTCCGTCGCCAAAAGCCTGTTTCTATACCTGCTTGCGGCGCTTGCCATGCTGCTGACAATATCCGC
>CAZGYO010000277.1:0-3868 GCA_964530455.1 uncultured Victivallales bacterium | reverse complement strand
AAGTTTTTTCAAGCTGCAACGCAGCGACAGAAAACACTTTTCGAGCACCGTCTAAATAGTCATATTCATATGGAATGGTTTGAAAAAGAGTCTTTCTGGGAACAAACATACGAACTCATGTTCCCGGACTTCCGTTTTCGCAACGCTCCCGGCCAGGTCGACGGCATTCTTCAAGCGGGACTCCTGCCGGAAAACGGAAAAGTTCTCGACCTCTGCTGCGGGCCCGGACGGCACGCACTCGAATTCGCAAGACGCAATATCGACGTTACCGCGGTCGACAGCTCAAGCTTTCTGCTCGATAAGGCCGAAGAGACCGCGGCCGCCGAAAATATAAAACTGGAACTCGTGAAATCGGATATCCGCGAATTTTGCAGACCCCTCGCCTACGACCTCGCCCTTATCCTCTACAACTCCTTCGGATACTTCGAAAACCGCAACTACGAGAAAAAGGCGCTTGAAAACGTTTTTGAAAGCCTCCGCAAGGGGGCGGCGCTACTCATCGAAACCCCGCAAAAAGAAAAACTGCTTCAAAGCGTGCCGCTGGCCTGGACAAGAAAACTTGCCGACGGCACAAGCATAATCGAACACCACAAATATTCACCCGAACAACACAGACTGCATAACGAATGGATTCTCGTTCGCTCAGAAAACAGCACGAAACGTTTTATCTCGCATCACACCGTCTTCTCAAAGGAAATGCTCCGCGATCTTTTTACGGAAATCGGATTCGCAAGTGCAGAGTTCTACGGAGGATTCGATTTCAAACCACTTAGCCGCGACTCCAAAAACATCATCGCACTCGCAAGGAAATGACTCCATCTACGGGCTATTGACTTTCCCTGCTTCCGTCGGCGGTTCAGCTTCTTGAGTCGGCGCTGTTTATGGGGTATACTTCTTGGTTCCATGTGAAAATTTCAGAAAAACAGGAAGCAGACCAAAATGAAAACAGCCTTGAGATCACCTTTTATAGTGCCTTCGGACAAAACCTTCAGTATATCGGAACTGCGTACGGCGCCGGAGGATCCCCCCTCACGCGATGCATGCAAGAACAGGCTGAAGAAACTTGTTAAGAAGCTCGATCTTCAGCAGAGGAAGCTCTACGCACAGGACAATTATTCGGTGCTGCTGATATTCCAGGCGATGGACGCCGCCGGCAAGGACAGCACGATAAGAGCCGTTATGCGGGGAGTGAATCCGGCTGGATGTCAGGTTTTTTCTTTCAAGCAGCCCGGGGACGAGGAACTTGATCATGATTTTCTCTGGAGAACCTCAAAAAGACTTCCGGAACGGGGGCGCATAGGTATTTTCAACCGAAGCTACTACGAAGAGGTGCTGGTCGTGAGAGTTCATCCGCAATACCTTGGCGCACAGAAACTGCCCGAAATGGATATGCGAAATATCTGGAAAAACAGATACGACTCTATCAGGAACCACGAAAGACACCTGGCCGAAAACGGCACGATTATTCTCAAGTTCTGGCTCAATGTCTCTAAAGAGGAACAGAAGAAGCGTTTCATATCGCGCATAGAAAACAAGGAGAAAAACTGGAAGTTTTCCGAGGCAGACCTGACTGAGAGAGCGCACTGGGACAAGTATATGCATGCCTACGAGGAAGCTTTGAAAGAAACCTCGAGACCATGGGCCCCGTGGTACGCCGTCCCGGCAGACAATAAACCGTATATGCGAATGACAGTGGCCGAAATCATCGTTGATACGCTGAAGAAACTTGACCTCAATTACCCGGAACTCGATAAAAAATCACGGGACAGGCTGAAAAAGCTGAAAAAGGTGCTTAGGGAGTAAACGATACCCCGCATATTTCAGGAAAAATTAAAAAAAACACCTTTACGTGTTCTAATGAGAACAAGAAAAAATATCAAGATTTCTGTTTGGGTCGTTTTCTTTGTTCTTTTTCCGACCATATCTTCTATGGGACTGAAAGAGAGGGAATGGAGAGAGGGACTGTTCAGGGTCAATTCCAGTGTCAGTTCGGGCGACATGAGCCTTGAACGCATAGCGAAAAAAGCCCGGGACGCCGGGTTTGAGTTCATCGTGTTCAGCGACCAGTTCCTGGTACACTGCGAGTATGGCCTGCCTCCGTTGAGGAATGTGATAAAAAAAGCTGTTGTCCGACCGGGGATAGTGGAATACGGGATCGGAAACTATTTTTCAGAACTCGACCGCATTGATGATGGGATTGAGGGGCTTACAATAGTGCCGGGAGCAGATATAGCCCCTCTTTATTACTGGGAAAGGAATCCTGCGGGCGGGGGACTTGTATGCCGCCAGTTCAGCGAACAGCTGACAGTGTTCGGGCCGTCCGATCCCGTTTTCTACCGTAATCTTCCGGTAATCCATAACGACAGGATGGGGTTCGAGCTTCTCGACATTGTCCGAATTCTGCCTATGCTCCTGTGCATAGCCGGGTTGATACTTGTATTTTCGAAACCGCCTGAGCTCTACTCTGACAGGCAGGGACACAGCTACTCAGGAGGCAAACGCAAAAAAATTTGCGCTGGAACCATACTTTTAGTTACAGGAATTGTGTGGACTCTGGAGAACAGGCCCTTCGTAAAAGATAACGGGATGTCACCCTACCGTGATTCCGGAACTGAGGCATACCAGAAAGTGATAGACTATCTGCGAAACTCGCAGTATTCGGCTTCCGCGGGCATAATATGGTCTGCACCGGAAGCGACCATGAAAGATAAGATCGGGGGTATTGAACTTCTCACACTGCCCTATCTTGATGATATCGAAAATACATTCGGCCACAACGGATTTGCCGGGATCTACGGAGATGTCGCCGATGCCTGCGATCCCGGCGGGTTCTGGGAGAAAATGCTTGACAGCTACTGTCGGGGCATCAGAAAAATCAGGCCCGTAATTGTCGGCGAATCCGATTACCATGGACGCGGCAGGATGGACTTTATAAAAACCGTCGTATACACTCGGGCTAAAGACAGAAAATCTATACTCGGAGCAATTTTATCAGGAGCTTCGTACGCCGTCTTTAAACAGAACGGCATGCAGCCTGAAATACACGAATTTTTTCTTGAATCCGGAAGCAGCCGGGCGGTTGTCGGGGAGACGCTGAATGCCGGAGCGGATTCGAAAATAAACCTTGTCTTCAAAGGCGGCATAAACGGCGTCGAGCCGGGTTTCGACGGAAAAACCAGGATTACAGTTGTCCACGGCGGCAGGATACTCGCCAGAGAAAACTTTTCCGGACGAGACTTCGATATGCGCGTCTCTATTCCACCCAAAAAACACGATGTGTCATATGTCAGAATAAATCTGTCATGCAAAGGCGCCGGAGCCGCTATCACCAATCCTATCTTCTACCGGAGCCCGCATATTGCTGACTGAACCTGCAAAAAAAAGGGAGGCTGACCCGTATGAATACGTGATCGTGGATCGCCGCGCGGCGTCCGGCTCGTCATTAACCCGTATGTTTCACAAAGCCAGTGTGCTGTAGCAGCGAGACATCAAGACGCAGCTGTAGCAACTACTGCAAGTCGATGATAGCAAAGCTGATATAGTGCAATGGCTTTGCCCTTCGGGTGGAAAATCTTCTGTTTCTTTAAATTGCATTTTGTAATTTTGAAAAATTCACATAACCTCTTAATAAACAGATTTTTAACCCTAAAATATCGGTTTTCCATAAAATAACAGGGTTAACCCCGTTATTTTATGGAAAACCCGGGCTGGGATTATGCTCAAAGACGTCACAACAGGCATCGTGAAAAAAGCAGATAACTTGTAACACCACTGGTCGAAAAGGTGAGAATGTGATATTATATTACAATGTACTGAGAGAATTGCGAAATGCGGAAAATTTGCTGTTCTCTCGTAGCTCGAGCGTCTC
>CAZGYO010000276.1:0-3918 GCA_964530455.1 uncultured Victivallales bacterium | reverse complement strand
ATGTTCCGGTGGTGGCGCTGGGTTACAAACGTCGATGGCAATGGCTGTACAACTTCTCCTGGGCGGTGACACTGTGTCTGGGGACAGGCTGGACCTGCAGTGAGTTCGGCAGCCACCCGGTGAAGCTGTTTCCACTGGCGCTTATTTTCTGGGGGGTGTTTTCGCTGGAATATTTTCTTCTCGCGTTCACCGTGCTTCTCGGCGCGGATAAGAACAGGAATCCTTTACTGGATTATCTGCGTTTGCTCGCGGTCAATATCTCGCTGGGTTTCTGTGCCTGGTACATTTTCAGGAAGGTGGGGCTTCACGACTTGCAGCCCTACGTGTTTCTGTTTCTGGCTGCCGCGACCGGAATATGCGCCTGGATATGTGCCAGGTGGAAGGAGGAATCCGAAGGTGAGTTCGTGCTTTTCGCCTCTTCCGCCGTCGCTTTTTTCACTGTTGCGGTTCCGCTTAAGTACGACGGCGCGGCGGTTGCGTTGATCTGGGCTTTCGAGGCGCTTGCACTGGCTCTAATCGAAAAGCGTCCGGGACTGAGACAGCACAAAATTTTTTCTGTTTTCCTTGCCGGGGCAAGCGTTGTCCACGGCCTTTTCGTGAACGATCCTGGAACCGTGTTGAAAGAATCGCTTTTTGTGAACGCGTGGAGCGCGACTGCGTTGGGTTTATTTCTTCTTCTTCTGGCGCAGACGGTGATATACGCGTATTCCGATAAACGGCGCATATCTGCCTGGACCGTATTTTTCATGTCGACTTTCGCGCTGTGCTACTCTTCGGTCGCAAATGCCTGGGAATACTTTGGAGAAGATGAGTTTGCCGCGCTGGTTTCGGGCGGTATTTTTGTTCTAGCCGCGCTACTGTGGCATCATTTCAGGCGTATTGGGACGCTTGAGGGGACGAATCGCGCAGCTCCCGCGATGATAGTCCTCGCGGCATTGGCGTCCCTGGCGTCGTTTGGCAGTCCGGCGTCCGGCGGGCAGGAATTTCTCTGGTTTTATTGTCTTTGGCCTGCGATGGCGCTAATTGCCGTATGGGGTGCTCCGCGGGATTCATGGATATCGCTGCCGGCCGCCGCGCTATCGCTCACTGGTTTCACGAAGACGCAGGTTATCGGGGACGTTCTTGTGCCTGATGTGGCGCCTCTTTTTGTCAATCCCGCGTTTCTTTCGGGGCTTTGTTCCTGTGCGTTGCTCCTGCCGATCATCTGGAATCCTTTCGGGGGTTTGGGAACCGATCCCGAGGCGGACGCAGATGGCGAAAGGAAATGCGCCGGTGACGTGCTGCTTCCCGTCTTTACGGTATCCTGTGCCGCGCTTTGTTTTATATGGGCATTTTACAGGGCGTATTCCTGGGGCGAGACGACGCTGACAGCCCTGACTCTTTCCGCGGGAACAGCGGGGCTGCTTCTGATATTGCTTCCGGGTAAAGACGAGTTCAGGAAGGTCTGGTATGTTGCCGGGCTCGCGTTTCTTGTTTCGGCCATATCGGTTTTTTTTGTCTGTGATCTTTTCTATTACGGCGAATCGTCGTCGGATCCTTTCCGAGGCGGGATATTCTTTGCGCAAATCGCATTCCTGGCTGTTGCTGTCGCGGGGAGTATCTTAAAGCCTGGCCACGCGGAACATGCCAGGTCGGCCAGGCAGTTCACTTTGCTTGCGGCCGCGACGGTCTTTCTCTCTCTGATATCGACCGAACTCGGAAGCATTCCCGAAGACTGGGGCAGGATGGCGGTGACTGTCTGGCTTGCGCTTTTCGCGGTCGTATCGTGTATAGTCGGTATCTTTCTCAGAAAGACTGCTGTCCGTTACTACGGTTTTGGGGTTATGGTTTTCGCGCTTGTACGGGTGTTCAGGAATATATGGGAGCTGAAAGATCCTGCCAGGATTTTTGCTCTGGTCGCCACGGGTCTTCTTTTGCTCGGACTTTCGTATGTGTACAACCTTGTTTCAAGATCACTGATGCCGGAGGTTTCCGGGGAAAAGAGGGGGTGAGCGGTTGAAGATATCGGGAAGAACACAACCGCTGAAGGAGTATCCGATAGAGACCTGCCTTAAGAGATTGCGGTCAACAGGCTTTGAGAGTGTCGAACTCTGCCTGGAGAATCTGGACATGCACCCTTCGGTTCTGACAGCGGATAAGGCGGCGCGCACGGGTTCTCTGATCTCGATGCTCGGGTTTGCTCCTTATGCGGTCAGTTTTCACCGCGACTATATTCACGGCGACGAAGATTTTGAATGGACTAAGAAAGCATTGAGTTTTATGCCCGACTTCGGATCAGGCATATTTATTGTTTCCGGGGCGCGCGGCGGGGGAGGTGGTGGTAAAGAATGGGAACTGCTGCTCAGGCGCACCGGGGAGCTGGTGCATGCGGCTGAAGAGTCGGGAACGAGCCTGGCAATCGAGTTCGAACCCGGATTTGTTGTCGGGTCCAGCGCCCGCCTGCTCGAGCTTTTCGAAGATATCCCATCTGCGAATCTCGCGGCAAACCTTGATTTGGGTCATGTTTTCCTGTGCGACCCTGATCCAGTCGAAGCTATCCTGTCCCTGGGAAACAGGATAGTACACTGCCACGTGGAGGATATGGCCGAAGGTGTCCACAGTCATCTCACGCCCGGGGATGGAGATATGGATCTCGGAAAATATTTCAGGGCGCTTGACGCTGTTGGTTTCGACGGCAATTTGGCTCTGGACCTTTACGATTGCGACTACGAACGCGAGGCCCGCAGATCCATACCGAATCTCAAAGCAATCCTTTCATGTCCGCAATGAATACGCGCCTCGTACCCCCCGTGAACGCGTTGAAAGTTACGTAGCGCCATGAGTGATCCCATGCGGGATGCGGATCCACTCTCAGGGTGCTGTCGCCGCAGTTTTGAGCTGTATTGATTCTCACCGCGATTTTTTCCCGTCCGGTCTGGAGATTTATCCAGCGCAGCGGGACTGTTCCGTCGCCGAAAGAGGTCTTTTCCCATGTGTAGGTATCCGTGAGGAGATGGATGCCGTCCGGGTGCACGGTGGGATGCCCGGTTCCGGGGATATCGTCGAGCATTTTGCGAAGACCGCGGCCGTCGAAATCCACCTGAACAAATCGCAGTACATCGCGATCTATGTTGAGGTTCATGGATATGCGTTTGCCGTCGGGGAACCATGTGGCGTGGTGTCCTCCTTTATCCCACTGTTCCGGTCCGACAGCGCAGTGCATGCGTTTGTCTTCCATGCCGAGAGTGACCCAGGCGAAACGGACCTGAACGTCTTTGGTCTTGAACGCGTTCCACACGGGGTCTTTTTGTGCTTTGTACCAGCGCAGACTGAGCATAAGGCGGTCTCCCCGCGGATTGAACTTGCTGTGAAACCCGTATATCTCGTATTCTTCCGGATTTCCGAGAAGAACGTGGGGGTCGGCTTTTGCCAGGATTTTTCTTATGGAAACGAGAAGGCGGCATGCGCCGGTCGAGGTGTCCGTGATATAGAAACCATCGTCGTCTGCGGCGCCCCTGTTCCGTCTTATTTTTTCGTCGGGTATTTGCACTCCGTATCCGGGCTGGGTCAGGCGCGTGGTCGTCATGTTGGCCGAGACGATCCACCTGCCGTCCGGGGATGCGTGGTAAACAGCGCCTTCCATCTTCGCGCTTTCTCCAGTCAGCGGATTCAGCTTCCACGCGAAGGGGCGCCAGCGGTCCGTGTCCACGTCGTTGAAGAAAAGCTCTTTGTCCGACGCGCCCCAGTTTATGTTCGCGCCCATCTGCGGTTCCCATCCGCATGTCTTCGCGACGATTCTGTTTTTCCCTGTCTCCAGGTCTATGACGCGTATGTTTCCCCTTTCACCTGGAAGAGGTTGCCGGTTCTCGAACGGCAGCTGAAACAGTAACCGTTAAGCTGGGGGGTTTTGTGGCTGACGAAGGTTGTGTCAGCAGTTCA
>CAZGYO010000275.1:0-3938 GCA_964530455.1 uncultured Victivallales bacterium | reverse complement strand
AAACCGTTTTCAGAAATCTGGACTGACCCGGACAACGAATTCCTGGCCGGCCTCAAAAACAAATACAAGTTCGTAACCGGCAGGTGCGCCGACTGCCGCTTCCTTAATATCTGCGGCGGAAACCTTCGGGCAAGGGCCGAGGCCGCCACGGGAGAAATATGGGGAGAAGACCCCGCATGCTACCTGACCGACGAGGAGATCGCCGTGGCGTTTGAACAGTAGAGCCAGCTTCAAAACTCCGCGTGAACCGCGTTGGTAGCGCAGGCGAAGGAACTGAGCGGCGTTGACCGTCACGCCCGTGATCAACTGCTTCGCACCGCACAATTGATCGCCCTGAACATCGCCGAGGGTAACGGCAAAGGTACGAATTATAAAGGGAATAGTCGGCGGAAAAGCTTTTTCCGGGCTCGAAGACTTTTCCAGAAAAGAAAACCGGAAATAGACGTTTTTTATCGATCCGTCATTGAATACAGACAATGTTCAGTATAGGTTTCCGCCTCGTTAACGCAGAATTATCATATGAGCAACATCCCGAAAAACATAGACAACATCGCCATCAGAGTAGTGAATCAGATCAGCCACGTACTGGTACACCAGAGGAACGTGGAGACACTGCTCAGAGAGGTTTTCGATATACTGCAACATGAGATGGAGCTTCAAAGAGGCACACTCACACTGAAAAGGGACGACTTCCTCTTCATACAGGCATCACGCGGCCTCAGCGGGGATGAGCAGAAACGGGGAAAATACAAAATTGGCGAAGGTATAACGGGCAAGGTAGCTGAAAAGGGCGAACTTATCATTATACCCGACATCTCCAAAGAACCAGCATTCCTGGACAGGACGCGCGCCCGAGGCTCGGCTAAAGTCGCATTCATCTGTGTTCCGATAAAACACGAAGGCGAGGTTATCGGGACGCTCAGCATCGACTACAAGCCCGATCCGGAATTCCTGAAACCCCTCTCTGAACTTCTTCAGACGGTGGCAAACATTCTTGCCGACGCCGTGGCGACGTTCCGGAGCGAACTGGAAGAAAGGGAGATGCTGATAGAGGAGAACATACGCCTCAGGCACGAACTCGGGGACCAGTTCCGGCCCGGAAACATAATCGGCAACTGCGGTAACATGCGCTCGGTATACCAGCTGATTGCACAGGTCGCCGACAGCCCCGCTACGGTACTTGTCCGCGGCGAGTCGGGCACGGGGAAGGAACTTGTCGCACGCGCCATCCATTATGCAAGCTCCCGCAAAGACTCTTCTTTTCTCGCGGTAAACTGTGCCGCGCTTCCGGAAAATCTGATTGAAAGCGAACTCTTCGGGCACGAAAAAGGCGCCTTCACCGGCGCGGTAAAACCCCGCAAGGGGCGTTTCGAACTTGCTGACGGCGGGACACTTTTCCTGGACGAGATCGGCGACATAAGCCTGCCCGTTCAGATAAAGCTTCTGCGCGTATTACAGGAACAGTGTTTCGAACGTGTCGGCGGACATAATTCGGTGAAGGTCAATGTCAGAATACTCGCGGCAACCAGCAGAAACCTGGAGGAAGATATCAGAAAAGGGAGTTTCCGGGAAGACCTCTACTACAGGCTCAACGTGTTCCCCATCAGCCTGCCCCCACTCAGAAAACGCAAATCTGATATCGTTCTTCTGGCGGACTTCTTCCTGGAGAAATACAACAAGGTCTACAACAGAAAGGTCCGCAGAATAACAACTCCGGCAATCAATATGATGATGTCCTACCACTGGCCGGGGAACGTCCGCGAACTCGAGAACTGTATAGAAAGAGCCCTGCTTACCACTACTAACGACGTCATAAGCGCCTACAACCTGCCGCCATCGCTGCAGACGGCGCAGCAGAGCGGGACGGATTTTGTCCCGGAGGAAAACGCGGATTTCGCAACTATGGTCGCATCTTTCGAACGCGAGATCATCGTCGATTCGCTGAAAAAAACCCGGGGAAATATCGCGGCGGCCGCGAGAAACCTCAACACGACCCAGCGGATAATCCACTACAAAACAGAGAAATACAATATCAATCCGGATGATTTCCGCTGAGGCTGGCAACAGAGCTGTAAACACGCGAAATCCGAATTCAAAGGGAGAGACAAAAATGCCGGAGGCGCTCAGGGAGTATCCCGACCTTGTCAAAAAGCACGTATGTTCAGATTACGAAGGAATGTTCCGGCCCGCCGGAGCCGCCCTGAAATACCCGTTTCTTACACCTGGCAGCGAACAGTATGCGGACAGCTCAGGGACTGGGATTACCTGGTATTGAAGATGATCTCATGGCTCAAAAACGGAGACGCCGTCTGGGAGTTTTAACAAAAAATGAGAGATCGAAAACAACAGAGAGCCAATTTCAAAACTCTCCATGGCCGCCTGTCTGAAAAACAAACTTGATAACCGGGAAAAACAATGAAAAAATACAACCTCATTTTCCTCTACACGGACGAACAGCGCTACGACACTCTCGCCGTCTACGGCAACCATCTCATTGAAATGCCGAACCTCAACCGTTTCGCCGAAAGCGCGGCTGTCTTCGACCAGGCATATGTCACACAACCGGTATGCACTCCTTCGCGGTCGAGCCTGCTTACCGGACAGTGGCCGCATACAAACGGGCTGACCGCAAACAACGTGCCGCTGAAAACGGAAACAAGATGCCTTCCGGAAATGATCTCTCCGGAATACAAGACCGCCCACTTCGGCAAGTGGCACCTCGGCGACGAGATTTGGGCCCAGCACGGTTTCAGAGAATGGCGCGCAATAGAAGACCAGTACAGCTCCCACTATTCGGAGGGTCGCGACAGAAACGAACTCAGCCACTACTCCAAGTGGCTGCGTGACAAGCACGGCATGGTACCCGGGGGCGGAATGAGCTATTTCAGCCGGGAAGCAGTTACCAGGCTCCCTGAAAAATGTTCCAAACCCGCGTATCTCGCGGAGGAAGCCTGCCGTTTTCTCGATGAAAACAAAAACGGACCATTTATTCTCTACGTGAATTTTCTCGAACCCCACATGCCCTTCAGCGGTCCCCGCGACGACCAGTACGATCCTGAAAATATTCCGTTACCTGAAAACTACGAGGCGGTTCCCGACAGCACACATCACCCGAGGACAAGAGCCAACTGGGAAAAATGGAAAAAGAGCATTCCGACTGAAAGAAAGTTGCGCGAACTCATAGCCAGGTACTGGGGCCTCTGCAGCCAGGTCGATACACACGCCGGCAGAATACTCGACAAGCTGCGCGAACTCGGCCTTGAAGACAATACCATCGTCGTCTACACATCCGACCACGGCGACATGATGGGCTCCCATCAGCTCGTCGCAAAAACAGTCCAGTACCAGGAAGCGGTCCGTGTCCCGCTCCTTATACGCCTGCCGGGACAAAAAGAAGGCTTCAGAATCAACGGCCCGGTCAGCCAGATCGATATCGTGCCGACACTGCTCGAACTCATGGGCGAAAAAGTCCCTGAAGACTGCCAGGGGAAAAGTCTCCGCGACATCCTCGTGGACCGTAAAGAAAACCTTGAACAGGACATATTCGTGGAGTGGAACGGCGACAATGGTGCCTCGGAAGACATCAGGCTCGACGGAAATTCAGCTCCCGGTCGGGACACTCTCAAAAAAGCGATAAACGACAGGATCCGCACGGTGATAACAGCTGACGGATGGCGCTTTTCCTGCAGTCCAATGGGCTTCCACGAACTTTTCAAGCTCACCGAAGACCCCGGCGAAAAGCACAACCTGGCTCAGGACGAAAAATACAGACCGCTCATGCGTGAACTCAGGAAAAAGATCATATCATGGCAGCGGGAAACAGGGGATAATGCCGATTTGCCCGAAATTTAAGAACCGGAATCATTGAAAATCACTTAAGGAACGTACATATTCAGTGAACCACGTCGGGGTCGGGGTTGAGACACTCGAAGACTGTC
>CAZGYO010000274.1:0-3942 GCA_964530455.1 uncultured Victivallales bacterium | reverse complement strand
TACTATTGCCCATGGCAACCGTTTTTTCTTGTCTACGGAAAAATTCATACCATCATGAAAAAACGGGGTTAGCATCTATGGGATGCTGGTGGGGTTACGAGAAAGCCGACAGCCTGAACCCGGTTGTTTTTCCAGGGAATTGTGCTTATTCCACGTTCTGGACCTGTTCGCGCACCTTCTCGAGTTCGGTCTTGAACTGGACGACTTTTGAACATATTTCGCTGCCGGAAGCCTTGTTGCCCAGTGTGGCGATCTCCCTCATCATCTCCTGAAGAAGGAAGTCCATGCTGCGTCCGACGGGTTTATCATCCTGTGAAAGGAAATCCCTGAACTGCGAGAAATGGCTTCTAAGCCGGGTAATCTCCTCGCTTACATCGCTTTTGTCGCAGTAGATAAGCACCTCCTTGATTACTCGTTCGTCATCGGCATCTATGCCCAGACCGTTGTCGCGGAGTTTTTCAAGCAGTCTTTCTTTCTGAATTTCCGGTGCTTGTTCAGCCAGCGGCACGAGTTTGTCGAGTATTTTCTCGAGCATTCCGATACGTGAGAGCAGGTCTTTTTTCATCGCGGCGCCTTCTTCCTGCCGCATGTTCAGGAGGTTATCCAGAGCTTCAAGGCATGCTTTTTCAAGAGTTTCCTCCACCTCCCGGGTCTTAAGGTCCGGCAGCGCCGAGTCCAGCACGCCAGGAACCTGAAGCAGTTCGGCGATCCCTGGTTGCCTGTCAATCTCAAGGCGTTCATTGAGTCCCCGAATCTTTCTCAGAATATTTTCTAGAAGTCTTTCGTTGAGTCTGACAGAGCTTGTCGCGGCATTCCCCTCGAGAACCATCTCTATGGAGATGTTCAGCATGCCCCTGTGGATTTTTTTCCGTATGAGTTCCTTGAGAAACGGTTCGAAAAAGCCCAGTTCCCGGTTCAGGTGGGTGCGTATTTCCAGGTTTTTCCGGTTGACGGAGATGATCTCGAGTTCAAAAGCCAGCCCGCTGTCCGAACAGGCTTTTCCGCACCCGAAACCTGTCATGCTCTTCATTCGCCCACCTCGTCTTCGACTTCCAGGTCGGTGAAATCCTTGATCAGCACCCTGTTCGGTTCCCATCCCTCAAAATCCCTGTGGGAAAAACCCGTGACAACTATGCTTTTACGTTCGAATTCAGCGTGTTCCCAGGCAATGCATATCTGGTTCAGATTTACTTTGGAAGCCTCGCTGTGCCCGGTCCGCCTGAAAATCAGATTTCTGTATATCACCGGAGGGGTGTACTTGATCCGGTGAATCATTTTGGCGGAGAGCCCAGGGAGATTCTCAACAGCGTATTTTCTGGCGCTCGAAACCGCTTTTTCGGAATTGGTGAGAGATGAACACGCGGTGAAAAGAAAAATAGACATCACCGTCGCGACGAAATATGAAAACCTGATTCTGTTCATGATCCGGAATTTCCTTCTTCTGAATTTTTTCTGCGGACCGAATCCGTCCGGTCAATGGTAATATAATATGAAATCGGATTATAGCAATTGTGTATGCTCCGGGCCTTGCAGTGCGGCTGCTATGAATATAAAGTCGTTTGCCCCCGTCTTCTCACACTCGACAATAGCACGGGCCGCAATTGCCGGGAAGACAAACACTAATGACCGAAGACAGCGTATTGCGATGGAGACAGCTCATAAAAACAACCTGAAACCGGGCGGCTATCGGGAGATATGGCAGATTGCCTATCCATTGATAATCACCAACTCCAGTCATTCGGTAATGATGTTTTTCGACAGGAAATTTCTGTCGATGAACTCGACGGAGGACATCGCGGCCGCACTTCCGGGCGGGATTATATGTTTCACATTCATCACCTTTTTCCTCGTCACGACAAGCTTTACTTCGACACTTGTATCCCAGCACTACGGGCGGGGTGACCGCGACTCGTGCGCCAGGGTTCCCTGGGCCGGCTTTTTCTTTGCTCTGGTTTCGGGAATAATAACTTCGCTGCTTCTTGTCCACGCGGGAACTCTGCTCATAAGCCGCGGAGGTCACGCGCCGGAAATAACAGCGAGAGAAATGGACTATTTCCAGATGCTCATGCCGGGAACCGGATTCACGTTCATCACCGTTGCGTTTTGCTCATTTTTTTCGGGAAGGGGAAAGACATGGACGGTCGCCGCAATTCATTTCATCATATGCCTGATAAATATCATCCTCGACTACCTGCTTATCTTCGGTGAATACGGTTTTCCGAAAATGGGAATAGCCGGCGCCGGGCTGGCAACTTCCATCTCCTCCGTGCTGGGAGCCGGAATTGCGCTCTGTGTGTTTCTCGCAGCGAAACAGGAAGAATATCCCACCCGTGCATCGTTTTCTTTGAATATGTCCGATATAAAAAAACTTGCCCTGTTCGGTATGCCGATGGGCGGACAAGTACTCTTTTCGGTTGCCGCGTTCTCCTACATCATCTTCCTGATAGGCAAGCTCGGACAGGCCCAGATGGCAGCCACGACAATCGCCCTTTCTATAAATATGCTCACCTTCCTGCCGCTTCTCGGACTCAGCGAGGCTACCGGGATAGTTGTCGGACAATACATCGGACGCAGCAGGCGCGAGATATCCGAACAGGCCGTCTACCGCAGTTTCAGATTGGCCGTCTGCTACCTTGGCATAGTCCTCTGCATTTATCTGCTCTTCCCCAGGGAGCTGTACATGTTTTTCAGCCCGCGGAAAATCAACGGAATCCCTTTTGAAAAGATTCTCCTGTTCAGCCCTGTTATGCTTCTGTGTGCCGGTCTCCACAACCTTGGCAGCGCCGTACGCTTTGTATTTCTCGGAGCTATGCGCGGAGCCGGCGACACAAAGGTGCCGATGTGGATCATAATCGCCTGCGCCTGGGGAATCCTTGCGCCCGGAGGATATGCCATCGTGAACATATTCAACATGGGCCTTCTGGAGCTTTGGTCCTTTATTCTGGTATATTCCTTCTCTGTGGGATTTTTCCTGTTTCTGCGTTTCAGGTCGGGCGCCTGGAAGTCAATAGAGCTTATCGAACAGCCTGTCCCGCAAGAAGATATTGCGCTCGAATCGCTGAAACCTGATTCCGAAGCGCCAATGCCATGACGGGCCCTGTTTACAGTATCTTGGACGAAAAATAAAAAATTACTGGTAATTCGTTTAAGTTGTGCAATATTCAAGTTTTAGGGGCAAGATACGCTCTCCCGAAACCGCATGCGTGCCATGATGCAGGATTCGGATTTTAGCAAATGGCACTGAATAGCAGGAGAACGAAAATGAACATCTACGTGGGCAATCTGTCCTACCAGACGAACGACCAGCAACTGCAGGAACTCTTCGAAGAGTACGGGACCGTCGCTTCGGCACGCGTCATCCAGGACAGAATGTCAGGAAGGTCAAAGGGTTTCGGCTTTGTTGAAATGCCCGATAACGAAGAAGCGGAAAAAGCCATAAACGCTCTCAACGATCAGGACTTCATGGACCGCAAACTGCGCGTCAACGAATCCCATCCCAAACCGAGACGTGATAATAACGGCGGCGGACGCAATAATCGCCGCTGGTAGAGAGCCGTTCGGCAGAACAGTTTTTCAAACTCGCAAAATACAATTCCTCCAGTTAGAACACAAACTGGAGGGAATGTGTATTTTTGTGTTTGTATTAGTAATTTGGAGTGGTATCTTCGCCGCTTCCATGGCTTAATTGCACAGATTTGAAAAATGAAAAATGCTCCGGCGTAGCTCAGTGGTAGAGTAGGTGGCTGTTAACCACTTGGTCGTTGGTTCGAATCCAACCGCCGGAGCCAATTATTGCGACGTCCCGGACACGGCTTGCCCGTGTCCATTTTTTTGCATCGCAAAAAAGCTGGATGAGAACCAACTGGTTCGATTTGCCCCTATCCCGGGATACAATGTAGTGCTTTGATTTTCGTGACCTCGCCGGGGTCCTTGTCGCCGTAG
>CAZGYO010000273.1:0-3964 GCA_964530455.1 uncultured Victivallales bacterium | reverse complement strand
CGCTTTCGATGATCTCTCTCGGGTTTGCCGGTATATGGCTGCTTTTCATTGTATCGGCTGCCATCTCTGCAATTCTGGAGTCGTCGACACCGACTTCCGAAAGCGTTGACGGCGCTTCAAGTTCGGCGGCCATGGATTTTATCCTGTCAATGAATTTCAAGGCGCCTTCGCGTTCTGAAACACCCTCAAGGTTCTCGCCCATTGCTCGCGCCATATGGCAATATTCGGCGTCGGCATATCCCAGGTTGTAGTCAAGTCCGTGCGGAAGCAATACGGTGTTTGCGATGCCGTGGGGCACATGAAAAAAGGCCCCGAGCGGCAGAGCCATTGCGTGTACGATACCCAGCCTGGACGTGCCGAAGGCTATTCCCGCGATATTCGCGGCGTAGAGCAGTCCGGATACAGCCTCCATGTTTTTCGTGTCGGCGACAGCGGCGGATATATTGCCGGAGACAAGACGTATCGCCTCCAGGGCCATCGCCCGCGACTGCAGTGTGGAAAAGTTTGAGATATAGGATTCCACGGCATGTGTAAGCGAGTCCATTGCGGTGGGAAGAAGAACTTTCGGCGGAATGCCAGCCACCAGCGCCGGGTCAAGAAACGCAACTTTCGGAGCCAGGTCGTCGCCGTATAAAATAAACTTGTAGTCCGTGTCGGTATTAGTCAGCACGGCTCCGAATGTCACCTCGCTTCCCGTGCCTGCGGTAGTGGGAACGGCAAAAACCGGAAGCGGGGCCTTTTCGTACCGGTTCAATCCTTCGTAATCCGCCGATGAAGCTCCGTTCCTGGCCACGACAGCTATGCCTTTTGCGGCATCTATCGGACTTCCACCACCTACGGCTATGACAAGTTCGCAAGCTTCCCGCCGGGCTATTCCGGCGCCTTTGTCGACAACTTTGACGGATGGATCGGGCTTAACCTCGTCAAATACGAGGATATCCAGCTTCTCAGGATCGACCGCATGGAGAATCTTATCGACTATTCCCGCAGCGCGCACGCCCGCATCGGTGACGAGGAGGGCGCGAGACACGCCCAAACTCGCAGCTTCCGCGGTGATCTGTCCGCACACGCCCTCCCCCATAAGCACTTTAGTTCCCATTCCAAATTTTAAAAACGACATTTTCAATCCTCCTTCCAGTATCTTTCCACGATTATCTTGTTCTCGGTAAAAAAGCTGAATGCCGGACTTCCCTGCATTTTGATGTCGCAGACCATGGAATCGTCCATTCCTCCGAAGGGCAGGAACGGTACGGGCGCCGGGATGCCAACGTTTACCCCGACCATTCCGCAATTCGCTTCCAGTTTGAATTTTCTGGCGTAGTAGCCGTTCTGAGTGTAGATGGAGCAGGCGTTTGCGTACTGGTGTTCGTTGATTATCCTGACGGCTTCATCGAGGCTCTCCACCTTGAGAATTACCACTACAGGACCGAATATCTCGGTCTTGTGGATATCCATACCGGCTTCTACCCCGGTAAATACCGTCGGCCCGATATAGTGCCCGCTTTCAGATCCCGGGATAGTGATGCCGCGACCGTCCAAAACAAGATCCGCGCCTTCCTTTATGCCCGTCTCAATCATTTTGTGGATAAACTCCTTTGACCTGGCGGTAATTACAGGCCCCATCAGCATTGCTTCATCCGCCACTTCAGGGTCCAGCGGATTCGCGGTTATGAACTTCTTTGAATCCTCCAGAAAACGTCCCACTACAGTCTCGTGCATCTCGTCACCGATGGTGACTATAGCCGAAGATGCCATGCATCTCTGCCCGGCGCATCCGAAACATGAGGTGCTCATGTTTCGGATCAAGTCGTCTACCTTGGAATAGTCAGGCATTACGACAAGATGGTTTTTCGCGCTGCCCATAGCCTGACAGCGCTTGTTAAGCGAGGCGCACTTTTCAGCTACTGTCCTGCAGGTTGAGGATTTGCCCACAAAGGAAACTCCGCATACATCGGGATTTTCGATCAGCGCGACCGCAGCCACCTTGTCGCCGTTTACAAGGTTGAAGACTCCCGGGGGTAGCCCCGTCCGGTCGATAAACTCGGTTATTGCCTCCATCGTAAAAGGTGTAAGTTCGGAAGGTTTTAGCACGAAGGTGTTTCCAGTGGCTATGGCATATGGGATGAACCAGAAAGGCGCCATGGCGGGAAAATTGAACGGGGTTATCGCTCCGAAAACCCCCACGGGCAGATTCAGCACCTCGCCGTCGATACCGGCCGCGCAGCCAAGCAGCTTCTCCCCTTGCTGCAGCATCGGCGCGGCGCAGGCGACCTCGATGTTCTGGAAAACCCGTTTCATCTCGGCCCGCGCGTCCGGCAGAGATTTCCCCATTTCCATTACCAGCACTCTGCTTATCTCCTCCTCATTCTCGCGCAGCAATCCGTAGAGACTGAAAAGATATTCGACCCTTTTTGTCACGGGGGTTGAAGACCAGCCCGGGAAAGCAGCGTGTGCAGCCGACACCGCCTGATCCATCTCTTTTCCGCCTGAAAGCGGAAGACTTCCTATGATTTCGCCGTTGTTGGGATTTTCCACATCCAGGCATTGCTCCGATTTCGACTCGATCCAGTAGCCGTCGATGTAATTTCTCACTGTCTTACTGCTCATTTCCCGTCTCCTTTTACTGTTTGTGCATATCCGAATATTCTCTGGCTGACAATAGAGCCAGTTTCAAAACTCCGCGTGAACCCCGTTGGTAGCGCAGGCCGCGCCTGTCTGCGTGCCTGCCTGAGCGACTACGCTCGCAGTCAGGCGACGCACAGGCAGGCCGCCACGGAGAGTTTTAAAATTGGATCAAATAAAGAATAAACCCGGAAAAATTCTTGACAATAGATGATGTTGGGTATAGCTTGCACTATGTTGTGTGCAATATTTAATTTGTTCCCAGAACAAGTGCAACCGGACTGAGCGGAAGTGAGCAAACCCTCAAACTGGCCCCTTACCGAGGACGCGGTACGATTCATAATACCCGCTCCGCTTTTGAATATCCTTGGTGAACACCCGATATCCAGGGGGCTTTTCCCTAAATGCATGGGTTTTTACCCTCACGCGGCAAGACATCACATGAGAAGAAGCGTCCATGACGACTGGCTGATTCTTTACTGCGTGGACGGCAAGGCCACGGTCAGGATAGACAACAGACCTTACAATGTAAGTAAAGGAGACCTGCTTGTACTTCCGGACGGGCAACCGCATTCCTACCGCTCCGACAACAAGGATCCGTGGACTATCTACTGGGTGCATTTCAAGGGGGAGAGGGCCGGCGACTACATGCACAATCTTGGCCTTGCAAAAGGGCAATATATCCTTCGGGTGGGTGTCCGGACAAAACTGATCAACGACTTCAGAGAGCTTATCGACACGAGTTCCCTGGAAAGAGGCTACTGCATCCAGGCGTTCATGCACGCATCAAACCTCCTAAAACAGATACTCAGCTACATCATTCTTCTTGAGAGGGAACAGATCGTAAGGGAATCGGGAAACTTCAAGCTCGAGCAGGTACACGCGCTTATGCAGCAGAATATCAATGGTCGCCTGTCACTTGAGGAACTTGCGTCAAGCGTCAACATGTCCAAGTATCATTTTGCCAAGGAATACAAACGCCGGACAGGAGCTTCGCCCATTTCCCGCTTTATCGATCTCAAGATGAAAAGAGCATGCTACCTTCTGGACATCGAGGACAGAAACATAAGCGAGATCAGTTATATGCTGGGTTATGATAACCCATATTATTTCTCGCGTATATTCAAGAAGGTCACCGGGTATTCCCCGCGCGAGTACAGGAATCTCGACAAGGTTTAGCTTCAGGCTAACCTGTAACCTGTGGTCGGGTTGTGTTAAACAGTTGATAATTAAGATGTTGATTTTTTATAAACGGGCTTTTTTATCATTAGGAACGATTTTTGATGCAGAATATTGTAACCGTTAAGCTGGGGGGATAGACTGGATTCTCAGATGCTTCTTG
>CAZGYO010000272.1:0-3969 GCA_964530455.1 uncultured Victivallales bacterium | reverse complement strand
TCTGCCGCGCCTGCGCTACCAACGCGGTTCACGCGGAGTTTTGAAACTGGCTCGTAAAAGCTACAAGCCTCTGATAGCAAAGGACCCGAGCTACACGTGTCTATTCGAGGCAGATGATTCCGGGCGTTGAGGGTTCTTTTCGTTTTTCATTCTCTGTGCTGAATATCTCACCGGATCACGTCCTGGACATGCCGGTATTCCCCTGTGAAAAACATGTTTCAGCGGCCGCTTTGCCGGCCCTTTTAAGGGGAACAGCAAAAAAAGCCGTAAAAAGTACATTTTCCGCCTCAAAGAAGCTTGTTTTAAGGCTTTGATCGTCTAGATTAGCTTTATTATTAATTACTGCGCTAGCGAAACGGGGCACAAGCGTCCCGTTTTTCATTGCCGAAGCGCCTTTTTCCGCACAGTCAGCCAAACGGAGATAAAGACACATGGAAGACAACCGAATAAACAACGATGTCCAGTCGAACATAGAAGACATAATGCGTACCGCTTATCTGCAGTATTCACTGAGCGTGAATGTCGGGCGGGCCATCCCGGACGTAAGGGACGGGCTAAAACCCGGCAACAGGCGGATTCTGTACGCGATGCAACAGTTGAATCTGGGCAAATCGCACACCTACACGAAAAGCGCGAAGGTCGTCGGTGAAGTCATCGGCAACTACCATCCGCACGGCGACTCTTCCGTTTACGACACACTGGTCCGAATGGCACAGGATTTCGCCATGCGCAGCCCGCTTATAGACGGACAGGGAAACTTCGGGAGCATAGACGGTGACCCTGCCGCGGCATACCGGTACACGGAATGCCGCATGGAACGTCTTGCAGAGGAACTTCTCGCGGATATTGACAAGGACACGGTCGACATGGTGCCGACCTTCGACGAGACCACAAAAGAACCTGAGGTGCTTCCCGCGCGTTTCCCGAACCTCCTTGTAAACGGAACAACAGGTATCGGCGTGGGAATGGCCACGAACATCCCCCCACACAGCCTCACCGAAGTAATAAACGCCACCATACTCCTGATGGATAATCCTGCGGCCACGGTATCCGAACTGATGCAGGAAATGCCGGGGCCGGACTTTCCGACCGGAGCAACAATATGCGGCGTTCGCGAGATTGTAAAACTCTATGAGACCGGGCGCGGTGTGATAAAGATACGCGCCAAGGCGGAAATCATCGAGAAACCCGACGGCGGCGAACAGATTATCGTTACCGAGATACCCTATGCCGTGAACAAGGAGCATCTGGTCAAGAAGATCGCCGATCTCGTGAACGACAAAAAGATCACGGGCATATCGGCGCTAAGGGACGAGACAAGCCGGAGGGTCGGGATACGGATAGTTATCGACATCAAGAGAAATGCAATGGCCTCGGTCGTCCTGAACCAGCTATACGCGCATACTTCGCTCGAACACAGTTTTGGCTCCATTCTTCTGGTAGTTGACAGGAACAGGCCGAGGATCATGAATCTGAAACAGCTGCTTCAGGCTTATATCGACCACCGCATGGAAGTGATCATACGGCGCACCAGGTATCAGCTTGAAAAATCCGAGGCCAGAGCGCATGTGCTCGAAGGACTCCTCGTGGCCGTAAAAAACATCGACGAGGTGGTCAGGACGATACGCAGCTCTAAAAACCGCGAGGAGGCCGGGGAGGCGCTCAAGGAGAGATTTGAACTCTCGGACATTCAGGCGGGGGCGATTCTGGACATGCGCCTTCACCAGTTGACAGCCCTCGCCATAGAGGTAATCGAAAAAGAATACGGCGAGGTCATGGAGCGAATCGAATACCTGAAATCCCTGCTGGAGAGCCGCGATCTTCGCATGGAGGTCATCAAGGAGGAATTGATAGAGGTTCGCGACAAGTACGGCGACGAGCGCAGAACCAGGATAAGCCCGGACGAAAAAGACCTTGACATAGCCGATCTCATTGCCAGGCACTCCTGCGTGATAACTGTCTCCAGCACCGGCTATATCAAACGCACTCCCGCGGATGTCTTCCGCACGCAGCACAGGGGGGGCAAAGGCATCAAGGGAATGGAGACAAAAGACGAGGATTTCGTGGAACACATCTTCAACGCCGACAGCCACGACCTGATATTCTTTTTCACCGAAAAAGGCAAGATGCACTGGCTGAGCGTGTACGAGATTCCAGAAGGCAGCCGTGCCAGCAAAGGCAAGGCGATAGTGAACATGATCAAAGTAGAACCCGGCGAACAGATCCGCGCCATGCTTACAGTGTCGCGGGACGAGGTCGTAAACGAGCCGGAAAGCGAAGATGAGGAAAAATACATATTCATGGCGACACGCCGCGGCTACGTCAAAAAGACCAGGCTTTCCGCTTTCAAAAACCTGCGAAGGACAGGTATTATCGCCCTGAAAATAGAGGAGGACGACGACCTTATCAGTGTAGCCCTGACCGACGGCAATAACGAAATAATACTCTCTAGCCTCAAGGGCATGGCCTGTCGTTTCAGCGAAGAGGACGTGCGCTCAATGGGCCGGGTCTCGCGTGGAGTGACGGGCATCAAGTTCAAGATTGACGGTGACGAGGTGGTCAGCATGGAGGTTGTTGCGACCCACGAAGAAGCGTCCTCCGACGAGGAAGCCGCGGAAAAGGGCGGCCCTGAAATACTCGTGGTCAGCGACGGCGGCATGGGTAAACGCAGCTATGTGAGCACATACAGAAAAACGAGACGCGCCGCCAAAGGTGTCAAGAATATAAAACTTCGCAAAGGTGAAAAGGTTGTCAATACGCTGCAGGTCTCGGCGGGCGACGAAATCCTGGTCACGACGACAAAAGGCCAGCTTGTTCGTATACCCGTGGACGAGGTCCGGACTGTGGGAAGGGCATCGAAGGGTGTTCGCGTCATGAACCTTTCCGAGAAGGACAGGATTACCGGCGTGGTCCGGGTTGTCGACATCGACCCAGAGGAAGAAGACGTTCAGGCGGAAGATGAAAACACGAAAAGCGCGGAGACAGGGAATCCAGTGGAAGGCGTCGGGAAAGCTGAAGGCAGTGAGGAATAAAGCGCCCGAACATGTCTTTCGCGCCCGGGGAAAAGACTTCCCGCTCGGACGGCGCAGCTATATCGTCGGAATTCTCAACCTAACCCCCGACTCATTCAGCGACGGCGGTAATTTCATTGAGGAAAGCAAAGCTCTCGAACATGGCATAAAGCTGCTGGACGACGGAGCCGACATTCTGGACATTGGAGCTGAATCCAGCCGGCCTGGCGCCGAAAGTGTCGGCATCAAAGAAGAAAAAAAAAGAATAATCCCCGTTCTGCGTAAACTGAAGAAACTACGACCGGAATCCGTCATAAGCATCGACAGCACAAAACCGGAGGTCGCCGAAGCCGCGGTCACCGAGGGTGCGGAGATAATAAACTGCATATACGCGATGAGAGATCCGCGGATTGCGGAAATTGCGGCTCGATCTGAAGCGGGACTTGTCCTGATGCACATGCGCGGCACACCGGAGACAATGCAGCGGGACCTTGAATACACAGACCTGATGAGCGAAATCCGCGGTTTCCTGCTGGAGGCTGCTGCTTCGGCCGTAAAAAAAGGTGTTACGGAAGACCGATTAATTATTGATCCGGGAATAGGTTTTTCAAAAGACACGGCACAGAATATCGAGATTGTCTCGCGCATAAATGCTTTAATGAACACAGGTTACCCTGTCCTTGCCGGACATTCCAGAAAATCGTTCATAGGCGATATTCTCGGCGGAATCCCGCCCGAACAGCGCGCCTGGGGCACTGCCGCCGTGACAGCAAAGTTCATAATCGACGGCGTCGACTTTATCCGGGTCCACGACGTCAGGGCCGCCTGCCATCTGAGATCGGTAATTGAACGTATTATCCTATGAGCCAGTTTTGAAATTGGCTCCTATATCCGCATATTTCATGAAAAATTTAAAAAGCACCCTTGACCGTATATTTCACAAAGCCGACGTGCTGTA
>CAZGYO010000271.1:0-3977 GCA_964530455.1 uncultured Victivallales bacterium | reverse complement strand
AGGCCGATGTGCCGGATGCGAACTGGAATACGACATAAGGGACGGCGTATGCAGGTGCATATAAACATAATCGCAGGCGACGCGGGACAAATATCACCGGAAAACATATGAAAACCTTGCGGAACCTGATAGTAATATCCTCCGATGAGATGCGGGGGGACGTTCCAGGATTCATGGGAAATCCGGACTGCCGAACCCCGAATCTGGACGCGCTTGCTGAAAAGAGCGTGGTTTTCATGAACCATTTCACTGTTCACGGCAAATGTGTTCCGGCACGTATCGCGATGATGACGGGGCGGTATTCGCATACGGACGGTATAAGAACGATAAACGGAACAAACCTCTTAAAACCGGGCGACCCCAACCTGCTTGAAACACTTAAAGGGCACGGTTATGAGACGGCATATTTCGGGCACAACCATGTCTTTGAGAACCTTCTGGACGGGAAAAACAAAAAAGGCGAAAATGTGCCGGACTACCACTCGTTCACCGAATCATATTTCGACCAGATACTGGAGAACGAGCATCCGGTACAGCAACCCGGCCCGGAAACGGCTGTCAATATATCGCGCAGGGAGGCGGTCAACCTTGAAGTAGGGTGCCGGACAGGATCGCGCAGCGGTTTCTGCGACGACAATCGGGCGGACCAGGCAGTACACTACCTCAAAAATGTCCGCGACAGGTCGAGACCATTCTATATGCACCTCAATTTCGGCGCGCCGCATCCCCCATACAATGTCGAGGAACCGTATTTTTCGATGTACGACAGGGACAAGATCGAAGCCTTCGAATACGGATTACCCGAAAATGCCCCCCTGCCCCTCAGGAAAATGCGCGAAATCCGCACCGGAAAAAATGCTACGGAATCCGATTTCCGCCAGCTGCAGGCTGTCTACTACGGGATGGTCACAAAACTCGATACACTGATCGGCAAAGTCCTGGACGCGGTCGAAGAACAGGGACTGATGAAAAACAGCATAATCATGTTCTGGGTCGACCACGGAGATTTCGCGGGACAGTACGGTCTGATGGAAAAATGGGACACCGCGATGCAGGACTGCATAATGCGCGTACCCCAGGCGATTTACGCGCCCGGCCTTCCGTGCGGGAAACGGGTTGAAAGCCTTACCGAACATACGGACATCGCGCCGACTGTACTTGAGCTGCTCGATATAGAACCCGACAAAAGATGGGTCATCCACGGCGAATCCCTGCTGCCGGTGATACACGGGGAAAAACGCAAAGACGCGGTTTTCGGCGACGGGGGACACGAAGATGATATGACAGCAAGGTTCAACAGGTCAGTCACAAAAGACGGCAAACCGACCACCCTCGGCAAACAGCAGGTCTACTCCGAATTCCCCGAATCAATGTCCAGAACAAAAATGGTACGCACCGAGGAATGGAAACTCGTTATCAGGCTGGCCGGCGGCAACGAGCTCTACAACATGAAAAACGACCCCGACGAAATGCACAACCTTTACGGAAACCACAAATACAACAACGTGGTAATGGAACTGATGCAAAAGATGATCGAATGGTGCCTGAAAACAGATACAGACAGGCCTTTTCAGCCCACGGTCGGAGCCTGACCGCGAATTTTCACCTTTATTGCCGCATACGATTTTCTCTCCTTACAACTTCGCCTTATCTGCCTGCATAAGGGTTGAAATCGACTACATGCAAGGTATTTTTTGAATTTCACTTAAACGAAACTGGAAGCATGCTGAACACAAAAGAGATCCTGGACAGAATTGTTGCGGGGAAGATCGTTCCCTTTTCAATGTTTGTCGCCGCGAAACCCGCACATTTCAAAATGACCGGAAAAGCAGAGGGTCTGATATCGTACCGCTGCGAGCGCAACGGGCTTGAAGCCGAACTGGGATACAGCCACAACCCCGACTTCGGACACCTGGTTTTTTCCGTCCGCATCTCCGCGGCCGGCTCTGTTCCGGGCCGCATCGACAAGGTCAAGATACTCGACCTCACAATCGATCACCCGGACATAGAGGTGGAAACTGTGTTTCGGCGTTTCACCGGCGGATCCGCGAAAGGACATTCACACGAAACATATCCCACGCACATGTTTAAGTGTCTGGATGTATATCTGGATAAACACGACATATTCAAAATGGGCGACGACAGCGGACGCGGCTCCAACGAGTTCCTGCCGGTCTGGCTATACGGGAACGGCGCCGACAACCTCTGGTTCGCCCCGGAATGGCAGGGCGCCTGGGAGATGGAAATCAGGCGTATACCCGAATTCACCTACACCGCGGTATGCCTTCAGAACCTGGACTTTGTCATGAGACCCGGCGAAATCATACAGCTTCCGCCTATGGCGTTGGGAAGCTCCCCGGGCAGCCTGGACAACGCCTGCAACGCCGTCAGAAAGGTTCTGCGTGAACTCTATCTGCCCAGGATATCAGGCAATATCCCCGAACCCCTTTCCGCCTATCAGGTTCTCGGCGACCACCCGAACTATCTGGCCGGCAAGTCTCTTTTCCGCGAAGCCGATATCGCATCGAGACTTGGCGCCGAGACATTCACCTTCTCTTCCTTCTGGCAGTTCGACCTTAAAAAAGAGGACTCTGAAGGATGGAAATGGTGGGAAATCATGGGCTCATACACTCCCAGCGCCGAAAGGTTTCCAGGCGGCATCAGAAAATTCGCGACGCACCTCAAAGATAAAGGCATGCGCCTGGGACTCTGGATTGATCCCAGGATAGGATTCAAGTGTCCGGAATTGGACAGGGCGCGCGACCTCCTGCTTTTCCACGACGAGGATTTCGAGTGCGAGATACGCAAATACTACAATGACCTGAGCTACGAGATCAACGTGCCGCCGCTTATCAACCTTACAATTTCCGAAGGCCGCGAATACCTGGGCTCGATACTCGACAGGATGGTCGAGGAATACGGTGCCGGATTCATATGGTACGACCTTAACTCGGACCCGCATCTCTGCCACTGCCTCTGCAACGACGACCCTGACAGGAAAGGGCTGCTGGAACTGGAATATTTCCGTGGAATGAACATGGTACTCTCCGAGTTCAACAAGAGGCATCCCGAGGTTATTGTGGAAATGTGCGCGTCAGGCGGCAGGATGATAAACCTGGCTGTTCTCAGGTACTCGCACTCGCTCTGGATCACCGACTACACCGGGCCGGACCCCGATATTGCGGCGGGAATCAGGCGCGGAGCCAACATGGCGCTCCCGGCGGCGCTCAACCATCAGTCTTTCTACATGCCCGAAAAGGATGACTCAGACCCCCTCCGTGAACACTTCTGCCTGGCACATTTCAACGGCGCGTACGGAATCAGCCAGGGACTTATCCACTACGCCGAACATGACCTCGAAGTCATGGAAAAGATGAACGCCATATTCAAGTCCGTCCGCCATTACCTGTCAGGCGACTACTACTACCTTCCGCAGTCGCCCGACAGACACGGCTGGGACGGCTGGCAGTACCATGACCCCGAGACGGGGTCCGGCATACTCATGCTGATGCGACTTTCGCGGTGTTCTGAAACGGAAAAGGAGGTCACGCTTGACGGCCTTGGCGATCGTACGATTACAGGGGCCGAGATACTCTCCGGCGACGCGCAGGTCTCAATGTCCGGCCGAAAAATGAAATTCTCTTTCGCTGACGAACAGGCGGTTCTCGTCGAATACCGGACTTAGCCATAATTTTTCATGAACGAGCAAGCGCTTTTTTCAGGTGAACAGCTTCGCATCCGCACCGCAGCGGCTTCATGAAATAACGGGGTTAGCCCGTATACAAGAAATAACGGGGTTAGGGTCCAAGGGAAGGCACATCAACCCAACGACGTTCTTTCCATGACTGCTCGGCTATTTCCGCAAGCTGCACGCCTTTAGCGCCTTCGAGCAGGGTCCACCTGAACGGAGCGTCGCAGACAACATGTTTAAGAAACAGTTCCCACTGCGCTTTGAAAGCTTTCCCGTATTCAATATT
>CAZGYO010000270.1:3612-3984 GCA_964530455.1 uncultured Victivallales bacterium | reverse complement strand
CGTCTTCAAGGTCGACCAGGTGGGTGGAGCCGCCTGCCATACGGGTTAACGCTCCTGCTTCTACAGGAAAGTCGCCGGAGACTCCCTGGTAACTGTTGGAGAAAAGGTCTTCGATCCAGACGAAGTCTACGGAAAATAAACAGGTCCGATTATGCGCCGAACTCCATCTGAAATCATGGAGAAACTCCGGGAACTTCCGGAATTGCAAGTCTCTCGGGACAGGGAGTGGGCCTCATTGAGCTCGCTCGGAATCGGGCTGGGAAAACCGATACTGGCAGAACCATCTGACGACGGACAGCTCCGCGACCTCCTGGAATTCTGTTCGGCGCAAGCAATACCCGTATTCTATCTCGGGGCGGGAAGCAATCTGCT
>CAZGYO010000270.1:0-3602 GCA_964530455.1 uncultured Victivallales bacterium | reverse complement strand
CGGTCGTAGTCCTAAAACTCTCTAACTCTTTTTTCAAGGGATTTACTATCCGCGAAGGCAAGATTGTATCGGCCGGAGCCGGCCTCGCTCTCAACAGTTTTTTCAGACAGGCCGCCGAAAAACAGCTCGGAGGAGGCGCTCCGCTCGCGGGCATACCCGGAACACTCGGCGGAGCTATTACCATGAACGCCGGCGCCATACAGACCTGTATCGGCGATTTCGTCCGCGAAATTCGCGGATTCCATCGCGACGGAACTCCATGGAGGGCGGGCCCCGGAGAAATACACTGGGACTACAGATGCACTTCCATACCACAGGACGTCATAGTCACGGAAGCGGTATTCGAACTTGTCCCGGCTGACACTGACGAGGAAAAAAGGCTTATTCGCAAATCCATGGAGTGGCGAAACAAACATTTCCCCTCCGGTCGAAGCGCCGGATGCGTCTTTAAAAATCCGTCTGACGAGATCCCGGCCGGTCTCCTTCTCGACAGGGCCGGTATCCAGGGCTTCTCTAAATCCGCACTCAATGTAAGCCAGCGGCACGCAAACTACGTGGTAAACGCGGGAAATGCGTCCGAAAAGGATTTCCTCGACCTGATGTCCAGGATGCGAACCGCCGTAATAGACAAATTCAATATATACCTGAAACCCGAAATAGCCTTTTTTAACGCCGATTCTTTTTCAAGGCTTCTTTCACCCCCGCCGCCAAGAGTCGTTGTCCTCAAAGGCGGTAACAGTACGGAAAGGGAAATCTCTCTTCAGTCCGGACACGCCGTTGCCGTCGCTCTTAAGGAAGCCGGATACACGGTGAAGGAATTCGACATTAAAAAACCCGATGTCGCCCCCTTTTTCAGGGATGCCGAAATCGTTTTTCCGGCGCTTCACGGCGGTTTCGGCGAAGACGGCACTCTGCAGAAGCTTATGGAGGAACGCGATATCGAGTTTGTCGGCTGCGGCAGCGCCGCCGCCTCCCTGGTAATGGACAAGATAAGATCGAAAAAAATGATGGACGACGCGAAAATCCCCACTGCCCCATGGTGCGTAATCAAACACGATGCGATAGGGCGGCCCCCGCCCATGAACCCGCCGTTCGTCCTCAAACCCCCACTCGGCGGGTCGACTGTGGGAATCCATATCCTCCGGCATAAAGACCAATACACGGCGGCCCTGCAAGATGTCCTGAAATACGGAGATTCCGCCCTCGCCGAAAAATATGTCCAGGGAGTAGAGTTTACAATCGGGATCGTAGACGGGGAAACCATGCCCGCCGTGGAAATATCTTTCCCCGGCGATACATACGACTACGACGCGAAATATACTCACACCCGGGGCGAAACAAAATACCTTTGCCCACCCGAAAATCTCGGGCCGGAAGTTCTGGAACTCGCTGAAAAAGCCGCGAAAGATTTCTACAAAGCATCGGGGGCAAGAGATCTGCTGCGCGTCGATATGATCTACAGTGATAGTTCAGGTCTATGCGTCCTCGAAGGAAACAGCATGCCGGGTTTCACCGCCAGCAGCCTGCTCCCGAAGGCCGCCGCGGAGACCGGCATGCCCTTCACCGTCCTCTGCGCAAAACTGGTCTCGCTCGCTCAAAAAAGGAAAAACATGGAAAAATGAAAACCGGAATCAGACAATTCACCGCTGTCGGAGCAAACTCGTTCGCTGTTCTCGTCAGCGACAACTTCCTGCTTATACTTCATATTCTGCTGCTTTCAGTAAACCTGCTGATCGCGTGCCTTCCCGGATTCGCTTTCGGACAACACATTCAGCTTGTAACGGACGAGTCCCTCGCCTTCCTGATGCTGTCCGGAATTTTCGCCACTGCCATCGCCACCGGAAAACTCATAGCGGAAGACCTGCGCAAAGGAACACTCTCGCTGATGCTGAGCAGACCTGTCCCGTTCCACATCCTCATATACGGTAAATATGCCGGAGTCATCGCCGCATGGGGCATGGTACACTTTTCGGCTACGGTATCCTTCCTCTGGGTCTCCAGGATAATACATTTCGAGCACCATCTCGAATCGCTGGGATTCTGGTCATTCCTCGGCACTATCACGGCCGTGCTGCTCTGCGCTTCAGTCATGCACTTCAAGCGCGGAGGTGCCTTTGCGAAATTCGCGAACGTAGGCCTGTTCATAGCCTTTCCCGCCGTCTTTCTGCTGCTGAACTTTTTCGGCTGGAATTTCGACCCGGAACACGGTTACGGCGAACTGGTTCACTGGCCAAGCGCCGGCGCATTCATACTGATGTTCGGAGCCGTTCTTGCCTTCGCTGGAATCCTCACGGCTTTCTCCACGGTTTTCGACTCGACGGCGCTGATCTGCATCGCATTCATCCTGTTTTTTGCCGGACTCTTCAGCGACTCCCTTATAGACATGGTCTTCCCGGCAGGCAGCCCGGCGGCAAGCGCGACACGCCTGATAGTCCCCGGATGGCAACTGTACTGGGGGACCGAGATGCTCACCGAAAAAGGATCGGTGCCGATACCCTATATATTAAGCATGCTGTTCCATGGAACTGCGCAGGCCGTAATATATCTCGCCGCCGGAAGCTGGATCTTCAGCCGCAAAAAGGACATCGCGGGAGCAATATAGAAATTTATTTAAAAAGCAAGACTAGCCCATATTAACACGGAGAACTCAGACATGAAACACAATTTTACTCTCGCGTTTTCAACACTCGGGTGCACTGAATCAAGCCTGACGCAGATCTTCGAAACCGCCAGAGAATTCCAAATCGACGCAGTGGAACTCCGCGGTATCGAGGGAGAAATGCATATGCCCGCAAAATTCGCGGACCGTTTCGGTGACCCGAAACTGTTTGCACGATTCGTCAAGGCTGCCGGACGGAAAATTGTCTCTATCGACAGTTCCTTCAAGCTGCTCGATGCCGATGACAAGTCTAAATCCGCACTGCTCGAATTCGTCCCGTGGTGCGAAGCATGCGGCGTGCCTCGAATCCGCGTCTTCGACGGCGGCTCATACACAGAAAACCCGGACCCCGAAAAACTCGACCGCTCCGCACGCACCGCGGACTGGTGGACTGATCTCCGCGATAAAGAAGGGTGGAAAGTCGATATCATGGTCGAAACACACGACCTCCTGTGTTCAGCGGACAACTGCCTCGCGTTCCTTTCGCGTTGCAAGCGCCGCATTCCCGTGCTCTGGGACTCGCACCATTCCTGGTTCAAAGCCGGCGAACCGTTGCGGGAAACATGGTCGAAACTGCGTACTCATATATGCCATATTCACATGCGCGACAGCATAGAGGTGGACGAGGGCAAACGCCGCTCGGCGCTCCCCGGAACCGGAAGCTATCCGCTCAACGAACTGCTCAACATGCTCGAAAAAGACTCCTTTAACGGCGTGCTCAGCCTGGAATGGCTGCGAAAGTGGGAGCCCGATATCCCCCCCCTGCGGGACGCGCTTTCCGCTTTGAGAGCTCTGCTTGATAACCCCGTTATTCCATGAAAAATCGGAGGGCAAAGCCATTGCAGTAATTCATATTCGGCTCTGCCGAATCTGAATATGCACGGCAAGGCCGTGCTCAGGGCCGCCGTGGCTTTGTGATGGTATGAATTTTTCCGTAGACAAG
>CAZGYO010000269.1:0-4002 GCA_964530455.1 uncultured Victivallales bacterium | reverse complement strand
CCGTGGCCGCCTGCCTGTGCGTCGCCTGACTGCGAGCGTAGTCGCTCAGGCAGGCGCGGCCTGCCATTTTGGATGCGAGGCCACGCCGAAATGGCGGGCACAGACAGTGTACATGCTTCAGCAAACCCCGTTGCTCGGGGTCAGTACTGGACAGTCTTCGAGTGTCTCAGCCCCGACCCCGACGTGGTTCACTGAATATGTACAAGTCTATTTTGTAAGGAAATGTCCCTGAAAATGCGTATTGCAGTTGCTGTAAAACAGGTTCCCGAAACCCGATCCGTGCGCTTTGACGAAGAGACCGGGACAGTGGTCCGCGAGGGTGTCGAGGCAATTGTCAACCCTCTGGACCTGTACGCCATCGAACTGGCTCTTCAGCTCAAGGAGGAGTACGGGGGCGTCACGACGGCCGTCAGCATGGGCCCTCCTAAGGCGGAGATTGCTTTGAGGGAGGCGGTTTCCATGGGGATTGACAATGCGCTGCTTCTGACCGACCGCGCCTTTGCCGGGTCGGATACCTGGGCAACAGCGTACATTATCGCCGAGGCCCTGCAAAATGATTCCGGGTTCGACCTGATAATCTGCGGGGAAAGAGCGACCGACGGAGACACGGGGCAGGTCGGCCCGATGCTTGCCGCGCGGCTTGACCTTCCAGTCGCCAGCTACGTCAACAGATTCGAAGACATCAAGGGCGGTCGGATACGGGTTCATCGGCTTGTTGAGGACGGCTCGGAAATACTTGAGCTCAACCTGCCGGCTCTGATCACCGTAGTCAAGGAAATAGGGACACCGCGCCTGCCGACTCTCCACGGCAAGCAGCGCGCAAAAAAACTGGATATCCGGCAATTGGACCTGGACGCTCTCGGTCTAGACCCGGCCCTGAGTGGACTGAAAGGGTCTCCAACCCGCGTCGTCAAGACGTTCAGACCGAAACTAGCCCGTAGCTGTGAACTCGTGAAAGCGCGCGGCGATGCGGACAATGCCGCTGCCGCAGGAAAGCTTTGCGAGTTTCTTCAGAAAAGGGATTTTATATAATGGAGCCAATTTCAAAAATCCGCGTGAACCGCGTTGGGAGTTCTTTGGGCGGCAGGCTCTTTTTGCGCGAATGCCGCGCCTGTCTGAGCGACTATTCTCGCAGTCAGGCGACGCACAGGCAGGCGGCCACGGAGAGTTTTGAAGTTGGCTCAATGCCCAAAAAAGGACAGATTTGGATACTGGCCGAGGCCGTTAATGGGAAGGTTCTGCGAATTTCGCACGAACTTCTTACCAGGGGCCTGGAACTGCGCAAACAGAGCGGAATGGAATTATGCGCGATGCTTTTCAGCGGAGCCGTCACTGAAAAACAACTTGCTGAACTCTGCGCGAGAGGCGCTCAGACAGTGCTCGCAGTAGAATCTCGGGAGCTTGAACACTTCGATCCGGAATTGCACGCCGAGGCCATGATCGGGGTGATAGAGGAATTTGAACCGGAGATTATTATCGCTGGCGCCGACAGTATGGGCAGGACGCTTATGCCGTATGTTGCGATGAAGATTCATACCGGTCTGACGGCGGATTGCACGCATTTGGGGATTGATGCCGAAACGGGAAACCTGCTTCAGACCCGGCCGGCAATCGGAGGAAACATTATGGCGACCATAAGCTGCGCTGATTTCCGCCCGCAGATGGCAACTGTCCGCCCGCACTCGACACGTCCCGCACCGGCGCAACCGGGCGTGGAAGGGGAAATTATCCGCAGAGCCTTCGATCCCTCCGTGTCCAGCCGCATGGAATGGAAAGGCTTTATCCCGGATGAAGAAGAGCAGAGCCTCCAGGACGCGGAAATCGTCGTCTGCGTCGGACGCGGAATCAAAAAATTGGAAAATATCGCGCTCGCAAGAAATCTGGCGGAGAAACTTGGAGCGGCTCTCGGCGCCAGCAGGGACGTAGTGGACCGCGGATGGCTGAGTTACCCGCACCAGATTGGCCTGAGCGGAAAGACGATAAGCCCGAAACTCTATATAGGGCTCGGAGTCTCCGGATCCATACAGCACCTTGCAGGCATGCAGACCTCGGAAAACATAGTAGCAGTCAACACCGACCCGGAGGCGCCCATATTCAAGGTCGCGGATTTTGGTATAGTCGGCGACCTGTTTGAATCGGTTCCGGAAATACTCGCGAGAATCAACGATGAAAAATAATAGATACAACCCGGTAAACGAGGATATATTCAGGAAACTCTCGAAAATCGTCGGCGAAAACTACGTGATATTCGGCGATAAGGAAAAGCTTGAACCTTTTTCACACGACGAAACCCCGGGAAAACAATACGCGCATATGCCGGAGATCGTAGTGCGTCCGGAATCCGCGCTCCAGATATCCGAGATTATGAAGCTGGCAAACCGCGAGATGATACCCGTAACACCCAGGGGCGCGGGATCGGGGCTTTCCGGAGGTGCGGTCCCGGTTCACGGGGGAATCGTGCTGTCGACCGACCGCATGAACCGAATCCTGGAACTCGACCGCAAAAACATGATGATTGTCCTGGAGCCCGGCGTCATCGCCAACGATATAAACGAGTACATCCGTGAATACAAGCTTTTCTACGCGGGTTACCCAATGAGCCTGGAAACCTGTTTTATAGGGGGGAACATCGCTGAAAACGCCGGTGGCGGCAAAGCCGTGAAATACGGAGTGACTTCGCGTTACGTTCTGGGGTTGGAACTTGTCATGCCGACAGGCGAGATAGTCGAGTTCGGGGGCAAACTTGTAAAGGACGTCACCGGATATAACCTTGTACCCCTTATGGCAGGGTCGGAGGGGACCCTCGGAATCATCACCAGAGTCGTGCTGAAACTCATGCCCCTTCCGGGGGAAAACGTGGATCTGCTATGCCTTTTCGAAGATTCCGCGATCGCCATAAACACGGTTTCAATGATTTTGAGCAGTCCCGTCGATGTGGCATCCATAGAATTCATGGACAGCGAGTCCGTCAAGGCCGCCTGCGGCTATCTGAACGAGACAATCCCATACGACAAATGCGGAGCCATGCTCCTTATAACACTCGACGGCAGCGACAGGGAAAAGGTCGAAGAGGACTACGAGAGGGCAGGGGAACTTTGCATGGAAGCCGGCGCCCTTGAAGTTTACGTGGCGGACAACGCCACTACATCCGAAAGAATATGGAAGGTACGCAGAAACATAGCCGAAGCATACAACGCGGAGACGGACAGACAGACGAACGAGGATATTGTCGTTCCGCCCGCGTCAATATCCGTGATGGTCGAGAAATTCCGACAGCTCTCGCAAAAATACGGACTTAAGATACCCTGCTACGGACACGCGGGCGACGGAAACCTTCACACGCGTATAATCCCGCCGCGAGAAATGCCGGATTCCGACTGGGAGAAGACCATACCCGTCGTACTCGATGAGCTCTATTCAATCGTAAAAGAACAGGGTGGAAGGATATCCGGAGAACACGGGATAGGACACAAAAGAAAAAAATATATGAAAAGCGTGGTTTCCGAGGAATACATAAATATACTCAGGAAGGTCAAATCGGCCTTTGATCCCAACAATATCCTTAACCCCGGCAAGATTTTTGAAACCGGCTCATGAATACAAACTCAAAAGCGGCATACAGGCTATTCCTTTGGTCAGAAAGAGATTATCTCCTGCCAGCCGCGACCTTATCAATTGATAAGAGATTGTTTGCGGTTGAAAAAAACAATAAACATGTTGATAATTAGATGTTTAACCCAATCCGACCATAGGCGCGAAGCGCTCGATTTTTTCTTCGTTGCGGCGGGAAGATTTGTTTCGGGCCTGCAGCCCTTATTAATTTTGGTTTCCGTGTTTACCCCGACCCCGGGCTTCACCCGGGGCTGTGGGGTTCCGGGGCGTTGCCCCTGCCGTTGGATATATTGATCCTCCAGGGGTGAAACCCCGGGATTCCGGAGCCCTTCGTTGCGGCGGGGAAATCCTCGTGGAATTAACCAAAAAACAGAAGGACTTTTTACAAAA
>CAZGYO010000268.1:0-4046 GCA_964530455.1 uncultured Victivallales bacterium | reverse complement strand
GCCGCTTTTTTCAGCGATATCCCGATTTTTAATCTGTTTTTATTTACAATCCGGATTTCAGAATGTAAAATAAAGCCCTGTCGGGCGAAATGGCAACAGTTGCCCGAAAATTAACGGCAAAGAGTTCCCGGAAACGGAAAAACGGGCGCATTGTTCAGCCGACATCAGAAAAATGGAGGAATAAAGATGTCAAAAGAATATTTTCCAGGTATCGATAAAATAAAATATGAGGGGCCCGAAACCAAGAACCCCCTGGCGTTCAGACACTACGACCCCGACCGCGAACTCCTGGGCAAAAAAATGTCCGAACACCTTCGTTTCGCGGTATGCTACTGGCACAGCTTCAAAGGGCTCGGCGCCGACCCTTTCGGCCCGGGAACAATTGAAAGGGAATACAACCACTGCTCCGACCCGATGAAAGTCGCTGAAGAGACCATGTCCGCAGCGTTCGAGTTCTTTACCAAGCTGGGTGTCGATTTCTGGTGTTTCCATGACCGGGACATAGCGCCGGAAGCCGATAACCTGGACGAGACGAACCGTCGGCTGGACAAAATAGTGTCGATGGCGGAAAAGCTGCAGAACGACACAGAAATAAGGCTCCTCTGGGGAACCACCAACGCTTTCTCCCACCGCCGCTTCATGGCGGGAGCCGCTACAAACCCGGCGCCGGCCGTCTTCGCGTATGCGGCCAGCCAGGTCAAGAAGGCTGTGGAGATAACGCAGCGCCTGGGGGGGCAGGGATACGTTTTCTGGGGCGGTCGTGAAGGATACGACACGCTGCTCAATACCGACATGTCAAGGGAACTTGACCATCTGGGCCTTTTTCTGAACATGGCGGTCGACCACAAGAAGAAAATCGGGTTCGAGGGCCCATTCTACATCGAGCCGAAACCCAAAGAGCCAACCAAACACCAGTATGACTTCGACGCGGGAAACTGTATCGCGTTCCTGCGGAAATACGGCCTGACCGAAGATTTCAAGGAACATCGAAGCGAACCACGCGACTCTCGCGGGGCATACCTTCCAGCACGAGCTGGCACTGGCGGCGGCAAACGGAATGCTCGGCTCAATCGACGCCAACCGGGGCGACCTGCTTCTTGGCTGGGACACCGATCAGTTTCCCACGGACATATACGACGCCACCAAAGCCATGCTCACTGTTCTCAAACACGGTGGGTTCACTACCGGAGGCCTCAATTTCGACGCCAAAGTCCGACGCCAGTCCATCGACCCTATAGATCTCTTTCACGCGCATACAGGAGCAATGGATACCTTCGCGAAAGGCCTTGAAAACGCGGTACGGATAATCGAGGACGGCGTTCTGGACGACTTCATCAGAGAAAGATATTCCGGTTGGGACAGCCCTTTCGGAAAGAAGATCGAAAACGGAGAGCTGGATTTCACCGCCCTGGAGAAATACTCGCTTGAAAACGGCGAACCGGAAATCCAAAGCGGCCGGCAGGAGATGCTGGAGAATATCCTGAACTCATATATTTTCTAGCGCACTGTCTCCATTGTTTGCGGAATGAAATGCACATATGATCTCACGCGCCGCGGAGTCAAAAGTACAGATTCTACACCGTGACGGCGGATATTTCACCCACCGGGCCTGCGTTCTGCCTATTCGGCGTTGAAGGTGTAGGGCATCTTCATGATGTCCTCCAGGCCGATTTTCTTTCCTTCGGCTCCTATATCAGTGCCCTCAAAGACGTAGAGGTATGTCTCAGCGGGAGGAAGGCCCCTGTCCGTACCGCCAGTCTTCTCGTTGATGACGAAGGTGCCGAGACCGCTCATGTCCTCGCCGATCCCGAGCGTTTCCAGCTTGATCTTTTCCTCATAGATGTTGTTCTCATGGGGTTCGCCGGTCATCCGGTACAGGGTCACTTTCTGCGCTTTGCTGAACGGGAGCTTCAGCGTCATGGGAGAATACCCGTCGTCGCTCTCCTCCGGGTATCCCGGAAAGCGCCTGGATATACAGAACACGTTCACCCTGCTGCCGTCGCGGGTGGCGTAGACAGTGGCAAGAGGCGCGTTCTTTATGGCTTTGCGTCTCCTGTGTTTCGGCGTATCCACGGTAGCCACGCTTTCCGTCCTCACGTTCAGCATGTCCCCGAGTCCGTGATTGTTGAACATCTCGAGCGTGAGGAAGCAGGGGTAGGCCTGGCCGCCGCGGTACCAGCGCGTATGTGAACTCCAGGTACTGCCTTCGCCGAACGTGAAAAAGTTCTGCGAATCGAAGTCGTACATGCAGCGCATCAGGAAGGTGTCAAGGGTGGCCGTACCCCCGACCTTGCTCTTCATCGCCTCCTCCTGTTCCCTCGCCTGTTCCCTGGTCACTTTTGCGTTGTTGAGACCATTGAGCGCGTATCCCGGACCAGCTTCGTAGGTGCCCAGGCGCAGTTCGGGATTCGTCTTACGCCGTTCTATCAAACGCTCCGCGTTAAGCTGGGCGGTCGGCAGAGCCGACTGATAGACCTGGCCGAGGATGTTGAAGAAGCTGGGCGGCGTCGGTTTCGCCGGGCCTTCACCCTCGTCCCAGCCGCCGTTGTAAGCGGCGATGAGCTGAAAATCCGCGGAGGGCGAAGAATCAACTGCGTCCCAGCCGTAGGTGGACCGGCTACAGCCGCCGATCATGTAGACGAACTTTTTCTCGATCTCATCGTTCCAGTAGGGGCTGGACCGGAAGATCTCGATGATATGCTCGTTCATCATGCCGTACACGTTGCCGCGGCCGACTTTTTCCCCTGTCCCGACGTCCGGCATACCCTCGAAAACCCACGGCTGGAACAGCCAGTTCCAGGTCTCGTTGGATATCTCGAAATATACCTTCCTGAACGCGTCGATCCAGGGCTCTTTCCTTCCCTGTTTATACCGTTTGCAGGCCCACGGCTTGGATTCAGGCGAATCCTTGGCCGGATCGTAAGGCGCCGCGATATACTCGACAAAGCCGAGCCATTCTTCGGGTGTCATATGGAATTCGATCTGCAGCCACGGGTCGATGTCCGCCTTCTCCATCATCTTGAACATCTGCGGCAGCGTATTGCCCATGCCGATCCCGTTTACGAGGCCCGCGGTATTGGTGAACTGCTCCATTGAATAGGTGTTCGTCCCGGTCTTGATCGGGCCATGCGTGCGGAAAGCAGACATCCCGGAACGCTTCAGGCGCCCGTAATCCTTCGGAAAATAGTCCAGATACTCTGTGTCCGCGCGGTATACCCGGATGTTGTCGATGGAGTAGGTGGCCGGCCCTTTGAAGACAAAGTGTATCTGCCCGAGGCCCTTCTCCACGGACTTGACTTTGACGGTCTTTGAGAACTTCTGCCACTCGGTCGTCGGCTGAAACTGCATCGTCGGTATCGGGTCGCCACCGCCTGCATTGCCGCTGCTCTCGAAAACCACGGGCGGCGCGTCGTCCCTGTCGGCTTTGAGCCATATTTGCACGGTATATTCCTTTTCCGGATTGAGAACATGATACCAGGTCTGGCCTGTGCTGCCCAGCTTGTAGCCGCCCATCTTCTCCTCGTCACCGGCAGGTAGCGTCATCTCCAGGTAAGTCTCGCCCGGATTCTCCACCGCCGTGTCGGTCTGGTGGTTCACCAGGCGCCAATGCTTGTCCGGCGCTGCATCGGGATAGAAGTCGCCGGGAATGAGGTCCGGCAAAAGCTTCACGTTCGACCTCCAGTGGTCTCCCACCCTCACGGCTCGTTTCGACCGGTCGAGTTCGCGGATAACCACGTCGGCGATAATCATGTCCCCCTCTTTGATCTTCTCGTCCTCCGTCGCCGCCTTGCCGGCAAGCTGTATATACTTGCCTTTATGATCCTTGGGATCGACGTCCGAACGAGCGAAGACGTACCCGGCGAGGTCCGGAGCCGATACCTTCGACCACGTGAATTTGACCCAGCCGTTGTCCTGCACCTCCGCTTTGAAATTCTGCGGCGCGGGCGGAGCTTCCTCGTCCTTTGACCTTCTTTTTGCGCGGAACCCGGTCGTCTTGATATTACTCTAAGCCCTCGTTCTCGCTAGTATTATTTTTTGGTTTTTAA
>CAZGYO010000267.1:465-4060 GCA_964530455.1 uncultured Victivallales bacterium | reverse complement strand
TCAAGAAGCATCTGAGAATCCAGTCTATCCCCCCAGCTTAACGGTTACTAAAAATTGGCGTTTAAGAGGCTGCAGTGCCGGAAACTCATGA
This sequence comes from uncultured Victivallales bacterium, assembly GCA_964530455.1. Lineage (GTDB taxonomy): Bacteria > Verrucomicrobiota > Lentisphaeria > Victivallales > CAZGYO01 > CAZGYO01. Next base: position 3,969 of record CAZGYO010000267.1, on the reverse strand, counting down.
AAAATCCGGGGTAGGCCCGTAATAAAAAATGGCCGAATCCGCGAAGTCCGCAAATTCTATTTCGCGCTTACAGCGCTTTTGCAATGGGGGGAATCAAGCGCCCCAGCCCTTAGCCCGGTTGTTTCACAAAGCCAGTGCGGTCCTGAGCACGGCTTTGCCCTCCGGGTGGAAAATCTTCTGTTCCTTTAAATCACATTTTCTAATTTTTCATTTCTCCGCGTTTTTTATCCTTTTTGAAGTGGTAGATTAGATACATGAGGCAGACACCTATACCGGGCACACATACACTTTTGTACCAGGGAGACACATTATCTTTTTCCCTTGAGATCGCTGACGCCGGTAAAGGAAGCGCATTTCTCCGTACCAATATAGGCCGGGCGGATATTACCAGGAGAGAAATAATCCGAAAAGTGGAGCAGGGGCTTCCCGCCACCGGCGAGGACTGGCACGATATTCCCATGAACAATGAGGGCGAGGGCCTGTACAGCTTGACAGTTCCAGTACTTGAAGTGGGCCATTTCGAGGCAAAATGTTTCTTTTACGGGGATGGCCAACATGAAGTCCTCTGGCTGGATGGCGAGAACATACATATAAACGTTGAACCCGCGGAATACTGTTGCGCGAACAGCATATACTGCGCTTTCGTAAGACAGTTCGGGAAAAACAAAAGTCTCGAAAGGAGCCCCGAAGAAAAAGACCTCACCGAACTCGATAAAAAGGGTTACACGGTAATACCGCCTTCGGGAACGTTCAGGGACCTGATTGCTGATCTCGACCATATAATCGACGCGCTCAACTGCAGGATACTGCATCTTCTTCCTGTTTATCCGACGCCGACAGTCTACGCCAGGATGGGAAGATACGGTAGCCCTTACGCGGCTCTTGACTTTACGGCCATTGACCCGTCACTGGCCGAATTCGACCGCAAGGCAACTCCGCTGGACCAGTTTCTGGAACTTGTCGACGCCGTACACATGAAACAGGCGAAGGTTTTTCTCGATATAGCCGTAAACCATACCGGCTGGGCGGCAAAGCTACACGAAACGCACCCGGAATGGCTGCTCAGAAACCCGGATGGCACGATTCATTCTCCCGGAGCCTGGGGTGTGGTCTGGGAGGATCTGACCGAACTCGACAAGTCGAGACTCGACTTATGGCAGTATCTGGCGAAAGTCTTCAAAACATGGTGCTCGCGCGGCGTGGACGGTTTTCGTTGCGATGCCGGTTATATGATCCCATTCCGGGCATGGGAGTACATCGTTGCCCTGGTCAAGTCTGAATATCCGAATACCGTCTTCCTCCTGGAAGGCCTGGGGGGAGACCCCGCCATTACCGCCGAGCTGCTGAACAAAGCGAACATGAACTGGGCCTATTCCGAACTTTTCCAGAATTACAGCTCCGGTGAAATTACTTCCTACATAAAAAATTCTCTTAAACAGAGCAATGAGAACGGCACAATGGTTCATTACGCTGAAACCCACGACAACGACCGGCTCGCCGCAAGTTCAAGCGTTTACGCCGAAATGCGGACCGCGCTTTCCGCCCTTCTCTCGCACAACGGCGGGTTCGGCATAACCAATGGCGTGGAATGGTTTGCCGAGGAGAAAATAGATGTTCACAAAGCCGGAGCCTTGAATTGGGGAAATTCTGAAAATCAGGTTCAGAAGATCGCAAGGCTGAATTCTATTCTGATTTCACATCCGGCCTTCTACAGCAAGTCCAGGATTGAATTTCTTCCCGTGGAAGCGGAAGGGGATGTTCTTAGTGTAAAGCGAAGTGATGCTTTCGGAAAAAAGGCTCTGATACTTATTTTCAATCTGAACTGCGACAACCCGGGAAAAATATTCTCTGTCGATCTGGGAAAAAGCCGCTGGTACGATTTAATATCAGGCTCCGAAAGGAACCTGAAACCAGGGAAAGAGGGGAAAATGTCCTTTTCGATTGAGCCGGGTGAAGTTCTCTGCCTTTCCCGGGATCAGGCAGATCTGCGCAAACTGGAATCCGTCGAGGCAAAAAATATCCTTCATCCGGGACATATAAACATGCAGCGCGCCAAAGCCCTTGCAACCGAAATGGCCCTCATCGCAGAGGGCGCCGAGACAATCCCCGACGGATATGACCCCGAAAGGGCCGCCGGAGAACTGCTTGAATCGCCGGACTTGTATATGGAATCGCTTTTCTCTTCTCATCCGGAACTGCCCGTAGTTTTCTGGAACTGCCCCCGTGACCTGCGCAGAACGGTAATGCTTCCGCCCGGGCATTTCCTGTTTGTCTCTTCTGAAAACAGTTTCCAGATGAAGATTGCCGAGGGAAACAGAATCCTCAGGTTGCAGAACAGCATGCAGGACTCGAAGGGAAGGTATTTTGTATTTTTCAGCCCGTTTTCCGTTCCGGCTGTCTCTGAAATAAAAAATATTCTCATCTCTATATATGAAAAGGACGCTTTACGCCGAGAGGAAGGATCGATAATCCTGCTCTCTGAAGGCGATGAAGATGTATCTTTCAGGATAAACGCCGAAGATTTGCGAAATTTGCGAAACTCCGTATTCCTGGGGACTAACGGGATCGGGGGAATGTGCCGCGCCGCGGTCGCATGGGGCGAGCTCAACAGCAGATACGATGCAATGCTCGCCGCAAATCTGCACCCTGACTACCCCGTCGACAGGCAGGTATTGTGGACGAGGTGCCGTGCCTGGATTCACAACCAGGCGCACACACAGTCGTTCAGCCGGGATACCATGGAAGGTTTCGAACTCCTTCCGGACGGTTCTGGATTATGGCATTTTCATATCCCCGCGGGAGGCGGTTCATACCTTGACTATACAATAAAGCTGTCAATGGCCAATGGCGGAAACAGTGTTAGGATGTCGATAACGAGACTGCCGGGCAAAGGAGATGATCTGTGCCCGGACCGGGATATAAGACTTATACTGCGCCCGGATATCGAAAACAGAAATTTCCACCACGAGACGAAGGCTTCGCGAGGCGCCGAATCAGACTGGCCCGGTCGCTTAAAACCGGGAAAAGACGGTTTCCTGTTTTTCCCCGGGGAAAAAACACAACTTGAGATGCGGATTTCGCAAGGTGAATTCCACAAGGATTCGGAGTGGACTCACAATATCTGCTATCCGCTTGAAGCCTCTCGGGGGCTGGAGGCGAACGGTGACATTTACTCTCCGGGATACTTTGAACTTTCTCTTCGGGCCGGAGACAGTGTTGTGCTCAATGCCATGGCGGGTGACGGTAAAGTTCCGCGTCAAACCACCCCTGCCGACTTCTCCCGGAACGGGCTGTCGGGCAGCTTGACCAGCGCAATGCGCCAGTTCATCGTCAGAAGGAACGAACTGAAGACCGTTATTGCAGGTTATCCATGGTTCCTTGATTGGGGACGCGACACTCTGATCGCCGCGCGGGGGCTTATAAGCGCAGGTTTCAGCACAGAAGTCATGGATATCCTCACCGCGTTCGGAAAATTCGCGGAAAACGGTACCCTGCCGAATATCA
>CAZGYO010000267.1:0-455 GCA_964530455.1 uncultured Victivallales bacterium | reverse complement strand
GAACAGGGACACCAGCGACGCGCCGTTATGGTTTATTGTCGCCTGCAGGGATTTCTGCCGCGAGTACGAATTGCTCGGCCTGCTTCACAGAAAAGTGCCCGGGAAAGACCAGTCAATGCTGGAGGTTCTGGAGTCCATTGCGAGTTCCTACCGGAAAGGAACCCCTAACGGTATCATGGTCGACGGGAACTCCGGCCTGGTCTTCAGCCCGACTCATTTTACCTGGATGGACACAAACCATCCCGCCTGCACGCCGCGCGAAGGGTATCCGGTCGAGATTCAGGCTTTGTGGTTCGCGGCGCTGGAGTTCCTTTCCGAGGTCACTGGCAGAAAAGATTATTCTGAACAGGCACTCCAATGCAGGGAGTCGGCTCTCAAGTACTATCTAAATGACGAAGGCTGGTTTTCGGACTGCCTGCACGCGGAAAAAGGAATACCTGCTTCCAAAGCTGTCC
>CAZGYO010000266.1:3787-4069 GCA_964530455.1 uncultured Victivallales bacterium | reverse complement strand
TGAAAGATCCTTGATCTTTCTTTCCAGATCCAGTATTCTCTTGTCGCTCCTGATACTCTTCGAGTCCGTTACGCCGGCTCTTTCCAGCTCTTCGGCGGGTTTGCCGTCAAGAAATACAGACGCCACCACAAGCGGCCCGAAAAAGTCGCCTTTCCCGCTTTCGTCAACCCCCGCGTGCGGAGTAAATTCTTCGCTCAATGGCGCTTCCGCGGAAACTGTATCTTCGTACCCGAACGTGGCTTGTTTCAGTACTTCGGGTTCAAGGATGAAAAGCACGAAATC
>CAZGYO010000266.1:0-3777 GCA_964530455.1 uncultured Victivallales bacterium | reverse complement strand
CCTTTTCCCTGTATCGACACTTTTCCGCTTTTGTAAGCGGCTACTGTCACCTTGTCCCCGGAAGCTTTCCAGTGACCGTAGTCAAGGTCCATGAACTCCCAGCCCCTGCCTCTCAGAATGCTCTCCAGATCCGCGATCTGATCCCCGTTCATAGAGACAACATGCGAGTTCCGTTTTTTCGAGTTTGTATTCATTTTAAATCAAAGATTGAAATTCTTTAAAAATCAGGATAAATTAGCATTGAAATTGCTGCATGACAGCAGATTTGCGCATACATTTCGTGAAATATGCCGGATGGACGTGTATTTATAATACGGTTTATGAAGATGAACAGTAGAAACAAGACCCGAACACATGCATAGAATAAAACCGAAAATCTTTTCCCCGACCGTTATCGGCATTCTTCTGATGCTTGCGTTCTCATTGACCGCGGCCGACAGAACACATTCATCCAGACAGAAAGTGAGATATATGGCCAATGTCATAGAGAAATACATGCAGGCCGAGGAAAACCTCAGTGACAAAGACGTACAGGCTGCCATATTCAGCGACCTGAAAGAATCCGATAGAATAAAATTCGAACCTGAAAAGAAACTTCTCAGTTCCTCCATTACCGATATGCAGCCCCAGGTCAGGGAAATGGTAAAGAAGCGATTCCCGAAAAGCGCCGAAGAACTCAAGAAATCGGTGCACGAAGAAGCGGAGAAGCGTTTTCAGCAGGCAGAGCTTCTCGACGAAGTCAGTGTGAGCTACAGGAAGGGGAACAGATACTTCAAAAAGGCCGGCACCTTCTACTCCTACGGCGGCAACAGCGTGAACATAGGCGGCGAGACGATAGCTATTTTCGATCTGGTTCCCGAAGACAGGGTCAAATTCGACAAAAGTTTCCGGGAGTCTGAGAAGGAGAAATTCATAAATGATTCTATCAGAAATTATTTCAATGATAAGCTGATGTATGCAAATTCCGTCCGCGAAAAACTTAAAAGCACTATAATAACCGCAAACGAGGAGGCCGGATATATCTACATCCAGGACGGATGGAAAACCCCCCGGGAAGTATGCAGGCTGCTTATCAATAAATATATAGAGGAGCAGCGCAAACTCATGGCGGCGAAAAACGAAGCCGGAGGGGAAAGCGCGGATACTTCCGAAACGACCGGCCCGGACCCGGATAAGGGCGAAACGCAGATTCCGCCGGACGATGAGGAACAACGCCGGGTCGAGCTGCTCCGTAAAGTCGAGCAGGAACTCTACAACATAAAAAATACTTTCTACGGTATAGATTCCGATCAGGGATACGAGAATGCTTTATGGTGGATGAAGCACGACGATGTCGCTCTTCTTTTCGATGAGATAAGCCCCGGAGAAGCTTCTGTCGAAAAAATCGGCTACGACAGCGGACCGCTTGAAAGCGTGGAAATGCATTTCTACAAATCTCACTTCTACAAAGTAGTGCTCACTTTCAGAACGGAACCGAGGGAAGGGGTGCTGTCGATCTGGAGCAAGTTACGCAATCGCTACGGGCGCTCTGACCAGGAGAAAAAACTTGACCATTTTGAAAAATTAAGAAAAAATACCAAACCCTGTCCCGAAGGCGAATGTGAATACGTCGACGGTTACTGGTACTGCAGAAAATGCGGAAGGGTAAAACCGTGTAACAAGAGAACACCCCAGGAAAAACACGATTTCGCAGACAATACATATTCAGAGTGCTCGAAGTGCGGAGCTATCGCGCCCTGCACCAAGGAGAGAGAGAAAAATGGACTCTCACACGAATTCGACGAACTGGGTATCTGTAAACACTGCGGGAAAAAAGCCGGACCACCGGCTCCGAAAGAGCAACTCTTGACATGGTCCGGCAAAGTCACCCGGGGCGGATTGTCCATAAAACTCGACGAGTCCCGAACCAAATTCACTTTTTTCCAGCTTGTAAAGGAGAACCCGGAGGTCGTCGAACAGCTTAAAGCCATCGATGTCCAGAAAGCCGAAGAGGAAGAGGAGAGGAAAAAGAAAAAACAGCTTGAGGAATTCAACAAGTTTGATGAATTTTAATTCTCTATGCCCTCCCTTTTATATACAAACGATGGTGAAGAAATAAACATTCCGCTCAGGAATGGAGAGTTCTATATCGGCAGGATCGAGGATAACGACCTGAGCATTCAGAACGATATAGGAGTAAGCAGGAAGCACTGCGTCATTACATGCAACCCCTCAACCCTCAGTTTTCATATTAAAGACCTGGGATCCAGCAACGGGACATACGTGAACGACAACACTCTGGGCAAAGACGGGACTCCTCTGAGGGAGGGCGACAGGATAGTCGTAGGCCATGCGAAATTCATGTTCCGGGCCGATGAACAGCTTCTTGAAACCGGGACCGAATCGATTGCGGTAAGCGAGTTCCGGCAGGAAGACAACCAGAATTTATCCTCCGAAGACACCTTGCTCCTGAAACGGTCCGATCTCAATAAAAAGGATACCCCGGAAAAATACGATATCACCGCAGTCCCGCCGGGAACACAGGTCGGAGCATACGAAGTCATGCGCCCGCTGGAAGTATCAGAATTTTCCGCGCTTTACCTCGTATTCCAGCCTTCCGTCAAAAGAACAGTCGTGATGCGCATGTACCCCGTCGAGCATCTGCCTGATAATGGTATCGAGACTTTTAAGGAGACAGTCCAGAAATCCGGCAGAATTAAACATCCTAACATACTCCCGTATTTTGACGCGGGATCAGACGACAATTTTTGCTTCACGACAATGCCGTATATGGCTAACGCCTCACTGAATGAAAAGATCCGGAACGGAACCTTTGATAAAAAGAAATCCAGGCCGCTGGTAAAGAAAATAGCCTCCGCACTGAAGACGGCCTACGAGGAACAGGGGATTCTGCATATGGATATCAGGGCCGAAAATATTCTCTTCAGCGATACCCACGAACCTTTGCTGAAGGAACTCGGCCTCCCGCAGTGGTATGCCGGCAACCTGCAGATGAACCGCAGATCGTTCCTTGGCTCAACGCATTATATGAGTCCGGAACAGGCGCTGGACAGTGATTTTGACTGGTATTCCGACCAGTACTCGCTCGGGATTGTCTTTTATTTTTGCCTTTTCGGATGCCTCCCGTTCGATGCCGATCAGCCGTTCCAGATAATCCGCAAGCACCAGAAGGAGAAAATGCGGTTCCCGAAAAACTCCATGGTCCCGGACGGAATACTTAAAACAATCAGTAAAATGACGGCGAAGCAACCTGAAAAAAGGTTCAGTTCATGGGACGAATTGCTCAGAGCGCTCGATGCAAGAAAGAAATCCGCCGGAAATCGGGTCCCGGTTCTCAAAAGACCCGGCCTGCGATGACCATGCTTCGCACTCCGGGTGAAAAATTGAAAAATTATCAATGCTGCAAAAATTCATGAAATTTCCTGGTTAGAGCACTGGAGAAAAGAAACGAGTATCAGTATCGTCAGCGCCTGCAGTATCGCCACTATCGCCGTCTTCATGTCGCCCCATATCAGCGGAAGTACACCCAGAGCAATCGACAAGACCATCAGATGAACCATGAAAACCGCCCTGCGCCGACTCATTCCCATCCTGACAAAACGGTGCGAGATGTGGTTGTTGTCACCAATATAGACCGGCTTGCCTTTCCTTAGCCGTAAGAACATCACCGCGGCGGCATCGAAAAGAGGAATCGCAAGTATGAATAGAGGTATCAGCACGGGAAACAAATGTTCCGTCTTTTCCGGCCGGTAGAACGTCACCATCGCTCCAAGCACG
>CAZGYO010000265.1:3718-4078 GCA_964530455.1 uncultured Victivallales bacterium | reverse complement strand
ATCGATATTTTAATGTTATGAAGCCAGTTTCCAAACTCTCCGTGGCCGCGCGGAGTTTTGAAATTGGCTACTGTACAAAAATTATTCCCATCCTGTTTTTGCTTTTCGCGGGTATCCGCGCCTATACGGCAGACTCACTGGCCGAAATGAAATCGCGGCTCCAGGACATGCGGATGGGCGCCGGGAAATACGGGCTTATCCATGATATCGAGGATCTGGAAAATAAAGGACTTCCCGAAGATAAGCCCCGCCAGCTCAATGTGCGCTTGCGCATGTCAGCGGTGAGAACCGCCTGGGCAATCAAAAATGCGACTGGAAAAGTAAAAAAGGGCAGGGAACCAAAAGCTTCAAAAACAGAAC
>CAZGYO010000265.1:0-3708 GCA_964530455.1 uncultured Victivallales bacterium | reverse complement strand
ACCTGAGAAAAAAAATCGACGCACTCGCCGCAAAGGGCGCAGAGGAAAACAGCGGCGAGTTCAAGGTACTCGCCCTGGAGATTGCCGATGCAGGACGGCTGAACGCCGACATAAAGACCCGCCTGGCGTATATCCAGCTTTCCGCTCTTGAAGAGGCTGTAAAAGACCTCATGGCAAGCTTCCCGGATAAGTATTCCGGCGGAAAAGAATATCTCGAACAGTTGCCGGAGATGCGCCAACAGCTCGAGTCCGCGCGAAAACTGCTGCTTGCGGGTGAACCGGGAGGAGAGGAAGCGGCGCGAAAAGTTTTCGCATACCAGCAGCGTGCGCTACTCGCAAACCCCCTGCTCGAATGCCGTGGCATAATGATTATCAGGAGAAGCGCCTCAACCCCGATCCCCGTTGGGAAACTGTACGGTTCTGCCCCGGAACCGGTCTCTTTGAGAGTCGACAACGAGATATCCCTGCTCACAAATCCCGGCGAAAAAGCCGAACTTAAGACGATCCACCGCCCCGCGGGAAAAACCTATGTCGGGCATCTCGAACCCGACTGGGAAGCGGAAAAAGTTATGTTCACCGAGAACAGCCAGCTCTACGAGATGAACAGCGACGGCTCCGATCCCAAACTGGTGATAACCGGTCAACCCCCCTTCCTAAACAGTTTCGACGGATGCTACCTGCCCGACGGACGCATCATATTCTCATCCTATGCCGGGCACAAAAGTGTGCCTTGCGAGAATGGCGGCGTGATTACACAGAGCATCTTTCTCCGGGAAAAAGACGGCCGCATACGGCGCCTGACCTTCGACCAGGACCACGACTGGCACCCGACGGTCATGAACGACGGGCGGGTAATGTACACGCGCTGGGACTACACCGACGCGCATCACTACTATGCCCGGCTGCTTTTCGCGATGAACCCGGACGGCACCACACAGATGGCGATCTACGGCAGTAACTCCTATTTTCCCAACGGCAAACTCTATTCGCGCCCGATACCCTGGCACCCTTCCCGCGTGGTAACGGTAGAGCTTGGGCACGTGGAACCAATCGGTCGCGCCGGCAGACTGCTTCTGCTGGACCTGGGAAAAGGTCAGCGCGAAACCGAGGGCGTCGTCAGCGAAATCCCGTACAGAGGCGCGAAAATAGAATCACACGCGGAATACCGCCCTATCCGGGATTTTTCCGCCCCACGATTTACCGAACCTTGGCCCCTGGCGGACGCAGAGAACCCGCGCGGCGCTGGAAAATACTTTCTTGCTTCGTGCAGGCTTAACGGCGCATCTCCGTACGGCGTATACCTGGTCGACACCTTCGGAAACATGGTTCTGGTCGGCGCGCAGAAAAACTGGAACTTAAAGGAGCCCGTCCCGCTGCGGCCCAGATACAAACCGCCGGTCTCGGTCGACCGCGTCGACCCCGACAGCAACACCGCCCGCGTGCACCTCATAGACGTATACGCCGGGAAAGGGCTGGAAAACGTTCCGCGGGGAAGCGTCAAGGCCCTGCGCATCTACGCCTACCATTTCGGATACCACCAGATAGGCGGACACCACGCGATAGGAATCAACAGCGGGTGGGACTGCCGGCGCATAATCGGAACCGTGCCGGTATATGAGGACGGATCGGCTTATTTCAGTCTGCCGGCCAACCTTCCCGTCGCGGTGCAGCCGCTCGATGAAGATGGACGTGCTCTACAGATTATGCGCAGCTGGTTCACCTTGATGCCCGGCGAAAACGCGTCCTGCGTGGGATGTCACGAAGACAACAGGGACGCACCACCGGTCGGCGCCGGAAAAACGGCTCTCGACAAGGGGGCGGTTCCGATCAGACCGTGGCACGGCCCCCATCGCCCGTACAGTTACGAAAGAGAAGTCCAGCCCGTTCTGGACCGCTATTGCGTCGGGTGCCACAACGGTTCACGCACCGGGAAAACACCCTTGTGTTTCGACCTCCGGGGCCGCGAAGAAAATACATATAAACCTGATGAAGTACACGAATACAAGTATCCGGACAAGGTGGCATATCCCAACAGCTACTATCCGGCTTCGTACCGGATTATGCAGCGTTACGTGAGAAGATACAGGCTCGAAAGCGACTATGTCCTCAGGAATCCTGCCGAGTACCACGCAGGCACCAGCCTGCTCGTGGAGATGCTCGAGAAAGGTCATCACGGGGTAAAGCTGAACAGCGAGGCCTGGGACAGGATCGTGACATGGATAGACCTTAACGCCCCGTGTTACGGGACCTGGACTGAAGTTGCTCAAAACATGAACGACCCGAAAGGGAGAAAACTCAGAAGTGTCCAGCGGGGCATTGCAGAACGGCTGGCCTGCGACAAAGCTTTCGGCGGCCCGGGCTTCAATCCCGAAGAATATCCGGAAACCCCGGAAACCCTTCCCGGCCCGCCCGTGATGCCGGATGGAAAACTTAAAACCGCGCGCGAACCAGAGCTTGAGTCCTGGCCGATGGATCCGGCGGACGCGGCAAAACTCCAGGAGAGTTCCGGCTTGAAGCCTTTCGAGATCGCCCTTGAAGGCGCCTCCCCACTCTGCATGGTACCCGTGCCGGCAGGCAGATTCGTCATGGGCGATGTTCACGGGTATCCAGATGAGCGAGACACATCAGTCGTGGAAATCAAGAAAGCGTTCTGGATTGCTTCCAAAGAGATCAGCAACAGGCAGTTCGAACTCTTCAGGCCCGGTCACTACAGCGGCTACTACGATAACATAGGTAAAAACAACAACAACAAGGGCAAACCCCTGAACCTGCCCGACCAACCGGTGGTCAGGGTCTCATGGAACGATGCCGACGCCTTCTGTAGCTGGCTTTCGAAAAAGACCGGCCGCAAAGTGCGCCTGCCGACTGAAGCGGAATGGGAATACGCCTGCCGTGCCGGCACTGCCACGGCAATGAACTACGGAACACTCGACGACGACTTCTCAAAATTCGAGAACCTTGCGGATTTCGCGCTGATCGATCAGAACTACTTTTTCCGCGTGGTACCGCTGAAAAGACGTAACACGGGTATGCGGTATTATATGGCTACACCTTTCCCTCTGGATCCGCGTTTCAACGATGGCGAGACAGATCCTTCCGGTACAGGAAAACTGAAGCCGAACCGCTGGGGCCTATACGACATGCACGGCAACGTGAGAGAATGGACGGCTTCCGTCTACGGGCCATATCCCTGGAACCCGGATACAGGCAGTCCCGCTAAGTCCGGGAACGTGACATATGTCGTAAGGGGTGGCTCGTGGACCGACAGGCCACAGGACGCGCGTTCGGGTATACGGCGCAGCTACCCCATGTGGCAGAAGGTCTTCAACGTCGGGTTCCGTGTCGTCGTAAGTGAATAGCCGGGTTTCTCTCTCAGCAGAAAACCCGCAGCCCCGTCATTTTGCTTTCCGGTTTGCGCGCTTCTTTTTTCTGATCAGATAGATGAAGAAAAGCGACAAGGCAATCTCGGAGGGGGCGAGAGCGAAAAAAGTCCTGTAGGAATAGGCAAGACAGAGAAACGTGGCGCTGATAAACAAGGTGACAGCGGTCAGGCCAAACATGCCGCCGGGGACGAGATATTCAAAAAGCCAGAAAAGCGCACCCGTAACAAAAAGCAGGATTATAAGTGAGGAAGCTGTCATCAGTACCTTATAATCCTGAAAGTCGTATAATACGTACACTTTAAGTCCCAAATTCCCAAAAATAGAT
>CAZGYO010000264.1:0-4089 GCA_964530455.1 uncultured Victivallales bacterium | reverse complement strand
CTCGAAAAAAGAATATCCATTCACGCACTTGTTCTAGCGCTAAAATAAAGCATATTTAGACGGTGCCGGAATAAATAGCGTCAGTTTCCCTACTCGGAACGGGACATAGCATGAAAAAATTAAGCCTTTACATTACAGGGATAATCTCCGCGGTTTTACTGCTGCCCTCGTGCCGCAGGAACATCTCGGTCTATGAGGCTCTCCAGGTACCGGTCGATATTCCGATATACACCGCCTGCAACATTTGGTACGAGAATCCCTCGGATATATCGAACCGGAACTCCAGGAACGGCACGCTTATTCCTTTTGGAACCAGGATAGAGGTCGAGGAGCTAACAGACGAGACAATGGTATTTCGTATCGCGGGCCGTGATCTTCCCCTGACTTACAAGTACAGGAAAAAATGGGGCGTTTACCAGTTCAAGTACTTTCTGCGCGGGCTGCTTGCAACCGAAGACAAGCGCACGCAGGAACAGGCCCTGCGCCCCGAATTCCTGCCGGAAATACGCGCGGGCAAGGTGGTCAAGGGGATGTTGCCCGGTGAGGTTATCAAGTCGTGGGGCGTCCCATCGCCGCACCGGACGCCACTGCGTTCCTCTCCCACCTGGATCTACTGGAGAAGCGATTCGAAGCCGGGTAATGTCAGGGTTATTTTCAACAAAGGCCATGTTTCCGAAATAATAAAGCTTTGAGCCAATTTCAAAACTCTCCGTGGCCGCGCCTGCGCCACCAACGCGGTTCACGCGGAGTTTTGAAACTGGCTCCTTTAGAAGACATTTTCAATACGGAGAATAATTATGAAGAAAAGGCATACAGTACTTGTTGCGGGCGGGGGAGGCTTTCTCGGATCCCACCTTTGCGAGAAACTTCTCGAAGAAGGCCATGACGTGATATGCGTTGACAATTTTTTTACGGGATCAAAAGAAAATATTCGGCATCTTATCCCGAATTCGGGATTCGAGCTTATGCGTCACGACATAACCTGGCCCCTGTATGTTGAAGCCGATGCCATCTACAACCTCGCGTGCCCGGCCTCACCCGTGCACTATCAGCACGACCCCATACAGACCACCAAAACCAGCGTGATGGGCGCGATTAACCTGCTCGGGATGGCAAAGCGTCTGCGCATTCCCATACTCCAGGCCTCAACCTCGGAGATCTACGGTGATCCCGACGTACACCCCCAGCCGGAAGAGTACTGGGGAAATGTAAATCCCATAGGTCCGAGAAGCTGCTACGACGAGGGAAAACGTTGTGCTGAAACGCTTTTCTTCGACTACCACCGCGAACTTGGGATAGACATAAAAGTTGTCCGTATATTCAACACGTACGGCCCGCGGATGCAGGCAGATGACGGCAGAGTAATAAGCAATTTTATAGTACAGGCGCTGAAAGGCGAAGACATCACCGTTTACGGCGATGGCTCTCAGACGCGCAGTTTCTGCTACGTGGACGACCTGATCGACGGGTTTGTGAAGATGATGCGCTCGCCAAAAGGGTTCACGGGGCCGATAAATCTGGGAAACCCCAGGGAGTTCACTATACGCGAACTTGCAGACCTGGTAATTGAATTGACCGGTTCAAAATCCAGGATCGTACACAGGGAACTTCCCGCGGACGACCCGACCCGGCGTCGGCCGGACATCGCAAGGGCCGAAAAGGGACTGGGATGGGAACCTGTAATCCCCCTTGAAAAGGGGCTTGAAAAGACCATAGAGTATTTCCGTAATATGGATCTATCTGGTTAGTGTTTCGATCTTGCTTTTGAGATACGGGAGCCCGGGTTTCAGGACAAATGCTTTTCTGAAATTTTCCAGGGCATCTTCGGCTCTGCCGGTCAGAAACAGAATGTCACCCTTGGCGACAAGCGACCCGGCGTCTGAAGGATTCTTTTTAAGGATTTCCTCGACCTTGCACAGGGCCTCCCTGAAACGTTTCTGCGAGGTCAGATACTTCGCATATTCGAGAAAATATTCTCGATCAGCCTCGAGTTTTTCCCGGGCTTTCCCGAGTTCCTTTTTAAAGGCACTTTCATTGTGTTCGGACAGATAGAAATCCGCCAGCAGAAAATGTCCCCAGACATTTTTTTCCGCAAGGCCGCGCGCGAGGCTGTAAGCCTTTTCAGTGTCGCCGCCCATGAAACCGGGTGCCTGAAAATAATAATTCGCAAGGGCTGTGGAGGCCGATGGGTGCCCGGGATTGTGTTTCACGGCTTTTTCAAAGGCGTCGCGGATTTTAGAGGCAAGAACAATCTGTTTGAAGACGTTCGAATTCAGCGCGGTGTCACCTTGCGCCCGCCCAAGGGCGAAATAATAATCGGCATTTTCACCGTCAATCTCAACTGCCTTGCTATAACATTCCGTCGCCTTTGCAAAGTCGGATTTCAAGTAATATATGTTTCCCAGCTCGAAATGGTGCTCGGCCCCGGCTTTTTTCTCCGCGATGACAGAAAGCAAAGCTTTTTCAGCGTCGTCCAGCCTGAAGCTTTTTTTCAGGGCCACGGCGTCCTCCAGGTTCCCCGCCGGCAGTTCAACGGCGTAGAATGCCGACAGACAGAAAAATATAAAGACAGCTGTTTTTATGTTTGAGCCAGTTTCAAAACTCCGCGTGAACCGCGTTGGTAGCGCCTGTCTGCGTGCGACGCACAGGCAGGCGGCCTCGGAGAGTTTTGAAATTGGCTCGTTTATCATATTTCAGGAAGTTTTCCTTCGAGCAGCGGGTCGTTTGTCTGCTTGAGGACCGACAAGAGTTTTTCCCTCAGATTCTCGAGAATATCCTCATATTCACACTTTCCGACCAGGTTATCCGTTTCCCCGGGATCTTTTTCGAGGTCGTAGAGTTCGTGCTCGCTTCTTTTCATATTATACAATCTTCCGGCCAGTTCTGTTCCCATCCTTTCCGAATGCCTCTCGGAAATCTGCATCGGGCGCCCGGGGTCCGTATTCCATATATACTTGTATTTTTCCGTTCTGATACATCTCATGGGGTCGTAGTAGCCGTGATGGGTCTTTTCCGCGATGATGTATTCCCTGCCGGGATGCTCGCCGCCTTCGAGAGCGGTCCTGAAACTTTCCCCCTGTACGAAATCAGGGATCGGAATTCCGGCCAGGTCGAGCAGTGTCGGCATCAGATCAATATTGCTGCGCATGCCTTTGAGTTTCAGTCCCTCTTTTATACAGCCTTTATACTTCATCAGACAGGCGACCTTGATTCCCGGGTCGTAAAGCGTCATCTTGGCGCGGTTGAACTCGGAACCATGGTCGGTAGTGAAAAGGAAAATGGTGTTTTCCCCAAAGCCTTTCCGGTAGAGAGTTCCCAGTATGTCACCCACCGCCCTGTCAGATGCCTCGATCATCTTTTCGTACTGCGCCATATCCCTTCTCGTTCCTTCGTTGTCGGGGACATACGGGGGCAATATCACGTTGTCGATATCCTCTCTGCTGACCCCGCCGTAGTTCGGTCTGTGTACATCGAAAAAACCGACGCTCAGGAAAAACGGATCCGAACCGTCGAGTTCCTCGTCTATAAAACCGCATATATGGGGCGCGAGTTCAGCGCTCTTCATATGTGTTTCCACCGGAAGGACCTTGTCGTATCCGAGCTTTTTCTCGAAGCCCTCTTCCTCGGCCGCCTCGTGCTGGTGCCGGGCCAGCAGTGTTCTGTAGCCGTTTTCCCTGAGGACATGTGTCAGCGTCTTCTGCCCTTCATTGTAGTTCCAGCCCTTGTGCGCGAGACCCATAAGCCCGTTTGAATGCGGATAGCAACCTGTCATTATGCTGCTTCTGCTGGGTGTGCATGCCGGCGCCGTGCAGAACATGTTCTCCAGCAGCGCGCCCTCCGAGGCAAACCTGTCAAGTTCGGGCGATTTTACGCTTCTTCCGCCGTAACATCCCAGGTGCTGACCTAGGTCGTGCCATATGAATTCCACTATATTCGGTTTCTTCATCACGGTATATGTCCTTTCCGTTCTGCATTAACCCGCTTGTTTCACGAAGCCGGTGGGGCTCGGATGCGAAGCCGTTCGCCTGAAAAAGGCAGTCGGGACAGACCAGGCAGGTATGCCCGCTCCCGCATCGGCCTGCCTGAGCG
>CAZGYO010000263.1:0-4101 GCA_964530455.1 uncultured Victivallales bacterium | reverse complement strand
TTCTGAATGTATCCTTCTGAAAACTTGACAAACTACATATCTGAAATATACGGGCAAAGGGTTTCGCGAATTCGTGACTTTAGCCACGAAAAACAGGTTATTGAGCCAATTTCAAAATTCGTCGGGTCAATACCCCGCGGGGCTACACCGCCAGGGGAACCTCGCGGATCCACGTAAAAATTAGCAAGTTAACTTGAAATATAAAAACAAAAATGCAATGTTAGTGTGTGGTCTACGGGTATCCGGCTTTCAGCCCGGGGTTTCGCTAGCCCGTATATTCATGAAAAATTTAAAAGTCAAGTTTAGAGCCAATTTCAAAATTCTCCGTGGCCGCCTGCCATTTTAGATGCGAGGCCACGGCGCGTTGCGGCAACTGCTTTTTAGCTGAACAGCTTCGCATCCGCACCGCACTGGCTTCGTGAAACAAGCGGGTTAACGGGGACGGAACGAAGTGAGGATAGAGGAAAATTGCTGTGTGCCGGGAAGAACTGAAAGCCCGATTGGCGCTTTCACTCTGATTGAACTGCTTGTTGTGATAGGGATAATAGCGGTTCTTACCGCTATTCTGCTTCCCGCTTTATCCTCTGCCAAAAGCAAAGCCAAGCAGATATACTGCCTGAACAACCTGAAACAGTTGGGGACATCGATATTTTCCTATTCCGACGACTTCAACGGCTATTCAATCCCCTGCGTGTTCAGTTTGAATCAAGCCGGGTCCACTAAATACTACAGTTGGATCGACTACCTGCACAACGAATATGCAATGAATGAAGGTATTTTCCTATGTCCGTCTATGAACGAGGATGAAACCTTCGATCCTTACGGTGGCAACACCATATCCAGAACTCTTCTTCCTTTGTACATCCAAAACGCTTCCTATACAATGAACGTGATCGAAGTTGACGCCTGGGATGGCGCGGTAATAAGCTCCGAGTCCTCAAAATCAGCCGGCTGGGGCAACAATTCCACTACTCCGGTATCCCTCAAAGTTATCGGGGACCCGAGTTCTAAAATCTATATAGTCGATGTTCTCAAGAACGATCCCGACTATACATTCACTTCAAGCGATGCGACCAGAATCGTGAGTTATGGCGAAACCGATCACGGCGAATTGCCCTTCAAGACAGGAACCGACAAGCGCGACGTGGGGATGCATCACAGCGGAGGGTTCAACACTCTTTTCGGTGACATGCATGTAAAACTGATCAAAGAATCGAAGCCAGATCAGTGGGTAGTGAGAGATAACTTGTGAGCGAATTTCAAAACTCTCCGTGCTCGTCTGCCTGCGCTACTGCGACTGCTTTTTCATGGTTATTCCCTGCCGCTGTGGTCTTCCGGCATGTCTTCGAGGTTGAAGTCCGCGCCGGAGGTGATCTGGTGGAGCATTCCGTCGCGTATCCAGCATACCCTCTTTGAGTTGCGTATCATCTTCGGATCGTGCGTGGAGCAAATGACCGTTACGCCTTCCTCTTCGTTGAGGCTTTTGAGGATATCGACGATCTCCGTTCCCGTCTTGGTGTCGAGGTTTCCCGTCGGTTCGTCGGCAAGGATTACCGCCGGATTGTTGGCGAGAGCGCGAGCTATGGCCACACGCTGCTGCTGACCGCCGGAAAGTTCGAAGGGTTTGTGGTGTATCCTGTGTCCGAGCCCGACGCGTTCGAGGATTTTCTTGCCGCGTTCGGCAATCTCCTCCTTGCCAGCTCCCTGGAAGACCATCGGCAGTGTCACGTTCTGGAGCGCGCTCATTACGTCGATAAGGTTGAAGGTTTGGAATATGTACCCGATCTTGTTGCACCTGAACCATGCCTGCCTGCTTTCATCAAGTTCGAAAACGGACTGCCCGTCGAATATGACTTCGCCCTCGGTCGGGATGTCCAGTGCGCCGATCTGGTTGAAAAGAGTGGATTTTCCTGAGCCGGACGGTCCCATTATTGAGAGAAACTCGCCCCTGTAGACATCCAGAGTTATTCCCTGCAGAGCCCATACCTCCTCTTCGCCCAGGTGGTAGAGCTTCTTGACGTTTCTGGCCTGTATGATAATGTCCTCAGGCATCCTTTTTACCTCTCGATGTTTGGGATATGTCCAGATCTACTAGATGCCGCGTCATGAGAGTCTTGGTAAATTCCGTCACGGCCTCTCTGCTTTCATCGCGTTCCACCCCCCACACTTTCCTGAGTTCCTTTTCGATGCGGCGGAGCTTTTTCCTGCCGTCGATCTTTTCCCAGAACTCGGTTCCTCTCTTGTCGAGATTCACCCTTATATTTTGCTTGTATCCCAGCTTCCTGTATATCTTTCCTCTCAGTCCGCGTGGAGGCTGGATCCGTTTCCTGATCTGGAAACAGCCGCTGTTGTCCTTTTTCGCGTCAACACCTTCCGAGACCATCGGAATGGCATCGAGAGGATCGTAGTCCTTGTCTTTGAATTTTTCTTTATTCTTCATCGAATTCGCTTGAACTGAAGTCAATATCTTCAGGTTTTGCCGACTTTACTATGCGTCCATCCTCTATCCAGAGGATGCGGTCCGACCTTTTAAGCATCTTGAGGTCGTGAGTCGCGGATATTATTGTGACCCCGAGTTTCTCCTTGAGTTCGGCGAGCAGCGCGATCATCTCTTCGCCCGTCTTCTGGTCCAGGTTGGCTGTCGGTTCGTCGGCCAGAATTATTTGTGGGGTGTTCGCGAGGGACCGCGCGATTGCCACACGCTGCTGCTGACCGCCGGAAAGTTCCGCGGGTTTGTGCAGTATTCTGTGTCCGAGCCCGACCATCTTGAGGATCTTTATCCCTTTCTCCCTGGCGGCTTCCGCCTCCATCCCGGCGAAACACATAGGCAGCGTGACGTTCTCCAGGCAGGTCATCACCTGAATCAGGTTGAACGTCTGGAAGATGTATCCGATCTTCCGGCAGCGGAGCCAGGCGAGCTCGTTGTGGTCCAACTGCGCGATGTCCACCTGGTCGATATAGACCTTGCCTGAGCTAGGTTTCTGCAGTGCGCCGATCATGTTAAACAGCGTCGTTTTACCGGACCCCGATGGCCCCATTATCGAGAGGTATTCACCCTTGAACACGTCAACTGTTGCGCCCCGCAAGGCGTGGGTCTGTTGTTTGCCCATCACATAGGTTTTACGCACGTCCACCGCCCTGATGACGTACTGTTTTTCGCCGTCTTTCGTGGTGTCGAAAAGATCGTCGATATGCGCTTTTTCAATTTTGTCGATGCTTGTCATATATTAGTCCTCAACGCGTCGGCCGGCAGCATTCTTGACGCGAAGTTCGCGGGATATATGGCTGCGCAGATTGAAAGGATTATTCCTGTTGCGAAAGAGATCAGCGCGTATCCCGCGAGCAGTAGCGCGCCCTGTCCGAGAGCCGTGAGAATCAGTCCCGGGCCGTAAGTTATCATGTAGGCTATAAATGAGAATCCGAAGCCCACTAATATCCCCGCGATCCCTCCGACCGTTCCCATGAATCCGGATTCTATGAGGAACATGATACGCACGAAACCGGAGAGCGCTCCCAGGCATTTCATAGTTCCTATCTCCCTGAAACGTTCGGTGACGGACATCAGCATGGCATTGGCGATGCCGATGACGGTCACTAAAAGCGAAATTATTATGATCCAGAGGTCCCTGAAGGCGGCTGTCCGTTTTTCGGCTTCGATTCTATCCTTTTCCTCCTGTGTCATCTCTTTGCGCAGGAGCGTCGAGTTGCCCTCAGCCGAATAATCCGTTTTTCTGGTAAATGCGAGAATGTGTTCCTGTCCCGTCTCCGGAAGGCTTATCTTTTCATCCGGACCCGGAACCACGATAAGAGTTTTATGATTTGAGAGGGTCCCGATATCCGTTTTTTCGGCGATAGAGAATTCTCTGAAAGGAAATTCGCCGGGCCCCGCGACCAGCATTTCGGCCGCTCCTTTCTGCTCTATCAGCCTGAAGAAGCGCAATTCAACGGGGTCTATTTTGTCCCGGACCAGGATAGCGACGTTTTTTTGGTAGACGGGGCCGGTATCGGCAACCAGGAAGTTATACATTCTTTTCGCCTCGGCACGGAGCCTGTCCTCCTCGAGAACCCCCTTCTTGAGCACCTGGCTGGTCAGGATGGACA
>CAZGYO010000262.1:0-4174 GCA_964530455.1 uncultured Victivallales bacterium | reverse complement strand
TTTTTCATTCAACAACTCTTATAGCCCCGCGGCAGGCCTTAAAGCGAAGCATGGTGCTCGGGGGGGGACTCGAACCCCCACGGATCGCTCCACATGGCCCTCAACCATGCGCGTCTGCCAGTTCCGCCACCCGAGCAAAAATCTGTCACTGAATGATTCGGGCATCTAGTTTAACCGCCTTCAACTTCAATGCAAACGCATATCTCTTTTTTTTTTCACCATAAATTTGTCTATGCTTAAAAACAATATCAATTACCGGAATGAAAAGAAAACCCTCAATAGCGCTTACCATGGGCGACCCGGCCGGCATCGGCCCGGAACTGGCCGTGAAGGCGGCCACGGACAATGGCCTTTCGAAAATTTGCGACATCATCGTCTACGGTTCACCGGACATAGTAGCTTACGCGGAGGAACAGTTCGCCGGAAAGGGAGTTCAGACGCGAGTTTGCGAATGCGGAGTGATGAAGATCGGCGACGTGCCGAGAGGAAAAAACGACGGAGCCTGCGGCATGGAGGCTCTGCAGGCAGTGAAAAGGGCGGTACACGATGCCCTGGACGGCGATGTCGACGCAGTCGTGACATGCCCTGTGAACAAGGCATCGGTCAACCTGGCGGGAATGGATTTCACCGGACACACAGAGTTCATCGCGCAAATCTGCGCGGAACGCAGAGGACCCGCGCCCTTCGCGATGATGCAGTCTTCGGGACAGCTCAGGATAGCCTTCGCCACCACGCATATTCCCCTCTCGGATGTGCCACGCGCAATAAGCGCGGAAAGGATCGCGCAGGTTGGCAGACTGCTCTGTGAAGCGGCAATGCAGGAAGGAATAAGTTCGCCACGCCTGGCAGCCGCGGGCCTTAATCCGCACGCCGGCGAAAACGGTTTCATGGGGGACGAGGAAAAAAAGATAATCATTCCCGCTCTTCTAATGCTGGGCAAAGAAGGCATAGAGGTCGAGGGCCCCTTCCCTCCGGACACCCTCTTTACCGAAACTATACGCGCGCGTTACGACGGAATAATATCGATGTACCACGACCAGGGTCATATCCCGTTCAAGATGCTTGCATTCGACACGGGAGTGAATTCGACCCTCGGGCTCCCTGTTATAAGGACCAGCGTCGATCACGGAACGGCTTTCGATATCGCCTGGCGCGGAAAAGCGGATACCGGGAGCCTCTACGCGGCCGTACGCCTGGCCGCGCGAAGAGCGTCGAATATTGAACCTGAATGAGCCGGTTTTAAAAAACAACGATGGAGAAAAATACAAGTGAATACGAAAGAAAGCACTGCCCTTTTCAGCGATTTTTCGCACGATGAACCCTGGCGCATTTTCAGAATAATGGCCGAGTTTGTCGACTCGTTCGAACTGATGGCCGAGCATCCGGTCCCGCTCGTGACGGTTTTCGGATCGGCACGCACGCAACCGGACAATCCGGACTACATAAACGCAGTCGAACTTGGAAAACTCCTGGCGAAAAACAACTACGGGGTCCTGACCGGCGGGGGCCCGGGAATCATGGAGGCCGCAAATAAAGGCGCGTTTGAGGAAAAAGGTGTTTCGATAGGTCTCAACATACAGCTGCCCGCGGAACAGGAACCTAATCCCTTCCAGACTAAATCCGTCGGATTCAGATATTTCTTCATAAGAAAAGTCAATTTCCTCAAATACGCCGCGGGTATAGTCGTTTTCCCGGGCGGACTCGGTACGCTGGACGAACTGTTCGAAACCCTTACTCTTGTGCAAACCGAAAAAATCAACAGAATACCGGTTGTCCTTGTCGGAACCGAATTCTGGGGCCCCCTTGTCGACTGGGTAAAAAAATCGCTTCTCACATCGGATAAAATCTGCGAAAACGACCTGGAACTGTACACACTGGTGGATTCTCCGGAAGCTGCCCTCGAGGCTATTCTCAAAGCTCATGAAAACGGGATCACAACCACGATGAAACGGGAAAGTTGACCCGATTACCCCGGGAGCCTGCGGGTTAACTCGGTTGCAGCTTGTATTTGTTACCCTTTATTGCCGGTTTTATCGGAAAATATGAAAAATGTCTTCTTTTTTTCGATCACCTGTTTTTTTCGCGGAAATAATGGTTTATTATTATAACTGATGAGAGAATTGCGAAATGCGGAAAATTTGCTGTTCTCTCGTAGCTCGAGCGTCTCGCTTGAGTATAAATCATTGTCGGCAGGACAATGATTTGCGGCAATTTTGCGCATTTCGCAATTCCAATATATGTGATAACCTGTGATAATCTGGAGGATTGAACCATGGAAGAATATCAGGAATTTGAAGAGGATATTCACGAAGGAGACCTGGAAGAAAACCAGTCCGGGCAGGAAGAGCTTCTGGCAGCCCGGAAGATAACCGCCAGCGACATCAAAGAGCATATGACCGGACCGGTGATATCGCTGATACTGCACGTGATAGCCGTGGCTTTTTTCAGCAGCATCATCGTCTTTCAGCCCCCCGAGGAACGCAAGGACATCGAGGTGGAGATGAAACAGGTCGATATCAAGGAACCTGAGGATATCCCCAAACCCCCCGAGCCGGAACCCGAAGATATGCCTGAAATAGACATCGAGATAGAGCGGCCGGACGTTGTCACGGACACGCCTGTAGAAGTCGAACAGGTCCAGATAGACGCACCCTCCACGGAAATCGTGATGCCACAGATACTCAATATGAAGCCCTCGGCGTCAGCGCTCGTAATTCCGGGAGTCATGGCCGCGCGTTCAGGCAGGGCCCGTAAAAGCGCCCTCAAGAAATACGGCGGCGACAACCGCACGGAAAAATCCGTCCTGGCCGGACTCTACTGGCTCAGGGATCATCAGAACCCAGACGGGTCATGGGGGGACACCGGTAAAGCGAATTTCCCCGCGCTTACAGGCTTCGCGCTCATGGCATTCCTCGCCCACGGCGAAACCCCCCAGTCCCCCGAATTCGGAGAATGCGTTCTTAAAGCCATTCAGAAACTTGTTGAATATATCGGCGACGGATCGCAACCCGCGCCCGGCGGAAAAGGATATGGTCACGGCATCGTGGCATATGCCATTTCCGAAGCATATGCAATGACCCAGATTCCCATGCTCGAGGATGCGGTCAACAAAGCCATGGGCATTGTTATACGCGGCCAGAACCCTCTCGGCGGATTCGACTACAACTACAATACCGGCGCCCCGAAGGCGCTTGGCGGAAACAACGACGACGACAAGGACGACAAAAAGGATATGGGCACGGTTCCGCGTTGCGACCTTTCGCTCGGAGGCTTCCACTATCAGGCGCTCAAAGCGGCCTTCGCCGGCGGCGCGACCGTTTCAGGCCTGGAGGAGGCCATAGACAAGGGCATCAAATGCATGAAGGAAACCAATTTTAACCGGCCTAAGAACATTTTCTTCTATTCAAATTCCGGAATAGGCGCAAGCAACACCAAGCGTCCGGAGACAATGACCCCGGTGGGCGTGCTCTGCCTGCAGCTTTTCGGCGAAGGAAAGTCCCCGGAAGCCCAGAGCGGACTCCAGTGGATACTGCAGAACAACTTCACCTTCGACTGGGACGGTTCGACCGGGCATGAGAGAAACTGGTTCCTGTACAAGGGATATTACCAGACCCAAGCCATATTCCAGGGCGAAAACGGAAGCGGACCAAAATGGAAACAGTGGAACAACCTGTTCAAAACCACGCTGATCCGAAAACAGTTCAAAGACGGTCACTGGGAACCGCCCTCCATGGGAGGCGGACAGGGATGGGCCGAAGGCACCAAACTCAAGGGCATAGATCCCCTGGTATATTCGACGGCGCTGTGCTGCCTGATGCTTGAAGTCTACTATCGCTATCTGCCAACCTTCAAAGTCTCTTCTCATAAAGGCGCCTCGACGGACGGCCCGGCGGCAGCCGACGACGACAGCGGTGAAGGACTGGTAAAATAGATACCCGGATCCGCGAAATGTACATATTCAGTCAACCACGTCGGGGTCGGGGCTGAGACACTCGAAGACTGTCCAGTACTGACCCCCGAGCAACGGGGTTTGCTGAATATCTACCTCAAAGCCAATTTTAAAACTCTCCGTGGCCGCCTGCCTGTGCGTCGCCTGACTGCGAGCGTAGTCGCTCAGGCAGGCCGATGCGGGAGCGGGCATACCTGCCTGGTCAGACCCGGGAACGCCCGGTAA
>CAZGYO010000261.1:0-4203 GCA_964530455.1 uncultured Victivallales bacterium | reverse complement strand
AGCTGCTCCGCATTGAGGAAATACTTGACGATCTCGCGATATACGGTTAACCCGGCTGTTTCATGAAGCTACTGCGGTGCGGATGCGAAGCTGTTTGTTCAGCTAAAAACGCCAGTTACCGTTGCCAAGATATTTCATGTCAAGCAGGAAAGGTATTTCGGTTCTGCATTCCAGTGAGCCAGTATTTGCAGATCGGTTGACACTTTCGATTTTATCCGGTAGCGCCGCTTGAACCTGCTCAGCGCGGAAGATTCGAAGTTGTCATCACGGTACAGATACGAAATGGCTGGAAAAAGATTCAGCCGAGTGAATTCATCGTCGCACCGAGAAAGTATCTGCCGAGTCCGACTGTAAAAACCGCGGCCCCGTACAGATAGTGTTCAAAACATACCCAGAACAGTGACTTGTTTTTTGCAAAATTCGCGGCGAAAAGCAGACCCCCCGCCAGTGTAAGAATAGGCGCCACCCAGTTCCCGAACACGATGTGCATGAAAGAGAAACTGAACGCGCTTGCGAGAACAAATCCGCAACCATCTCCAAACAGTTGTCCGTATCGCTTCAATAAAAATGTCCTGTATATAAACTCCTGCTGATAGACAGATAAAACGGGATACAGAAGCAGCACAAGTCCCCATATAAGCGGTTTGTTACGCGGAAAATACAAGAAGCTGTCACTTTTAAAGCAATAGGTTGCTGCCGCCAACAGAATAAAAGAGACCGCGAAAATCGCAAGACGTACCCATATGTCCCGCGGGACAGGATAAAACCCCCAGAAGTCGCCGGGGGCATTCTCACCTCTGAATACATGTATCAGTACACATACCGCGAATATCGCGAAAAGAAAAGGAAGCATGGGAATAGGTATGCAGCCCAGACGGTAGAGCGCCGGCAGGCAGATAAATAGAAAAATAAATTCCAGGAGTTTTAGCAGATATGTTCTGTGCATCTCGAAAAAGAAACGGGTTGAACCGGAAATTTTCTGGTTAATCTTTATGACTGTAGAGCCCGTTTTAAAACTCCGCGCGGCCACGGAGAGTTTTGAAACTGGCTCGAAAATAAACTTATTGTTTTGCGATTGCAAGCATTCCCGGCGAAAGTGGGCATGAAAAAAGACCTCGGAAATCTGAAACTCACTTGTCGAGCACGAGCATCACCTTGTATATCTTTTTTGTGTCTGCGGACTCGACAACCAATAATGCTCCGGGCGCTTTCACGTTCTCACCTTCAATCGGAACGCGTCCAAGCTTGTACAGTATGTATCCGGAAATCGTGTCATAGGAACCTTCCTTCGGAAGACTTATCCCGAAACGGTTCTCAAGTTCCGAAAGTGACAGCTGGGCCGTTAGCAGGAAATGGCGGGGATCGATCTTTTTGACCGGAGTGCGGCTGATGTCAGATTCATCGTATATGTCACCTACTATCTGTTCAAGCAGGTCCTCAATTGTGACCACGCCTTCCACGCCGCCGTGTTCATTGACCACCACGGCTATATGCGTTTTTTCTATCCGAAACTCCCGGAGAAGTGCGTCTATCATCATGTTTTCGGGAACAAAAATAGGCTTTCTCATCAGGGATCTCAGGCTTTTGTGTTCACCCCCGATGTTGGCACGCATTATGTCTTTTGCGTGTACTATCCCCGTTATACTGTCACGGTTCCCTTCATCCTCATATACGGGTATTCTGGAATAGGGAAGGTCTTTAATCTCAGTAAACGCTTCTTTTATGCCGGTATCAGCCGGAAGCGAAAACATCTCGACACGCGGTGTAAGCACTTGTTTGACCTGCGTGTTGTCGAATTCGAATATGTTTTCAATCATCTCTTTTTCCTTTTCCTTTATCCCGCCACCTTCTTTGCTTATGTGAACCATCGCCCTTACCTCGTCCTCCGTGTAGGCAGGATATCTTTTCCGGATATATTTTTCCGAGAGACTTCTTGTTATCAAACTGAAGAATAGGACCAGTGGATAGAAGATCCATTGGAAGAAGATTATGAAAGGAGACGAGGTCAAAGCAACTGTCTCGGCATGGTTTATACAGAAGGATTTCGGAACGATCTCTCCGAATATCAACAGCAGCAGTGTTGTGATTCCCGTTGCGCCGCCGACTCCGTACGATACCGAATGCTCTATGCCTGACCTGTTCAGCAGCTCGATAGTGAAAGCTGTTGCGAAAGACGATGCTGCCACGTTGGCAAGATTGTTTCCTATAAGAATAGTTATCAGGAGCTTATGAGGTCTGGCCCTGAGTTTCTGCACCAGCCCGGCATTCCTTCGGCTGTTTTTCACAAGGTAGAGTATTCTGATTTTCGACAGCGACATGAACGCGGTTTCGCAGCCGGAAAAAAACGCGGAGAAGATAACCAGGACGCATAAGACGGCCAGGGTGCCGGATATATCCGGATCGTCAAAAACTAAACTAATTCCTGAGAAAAATTCTATCATGTGCCTCCGACCGGCAAGATAGTCTCAGATCCTGAAAATTCAAGTCGCGAAGCTGCCGGTGACCCGGCGTTTCGCGGTACGGTAAAATCAACCGTATATTTCCGGAAATTATTTCCAGATCAATTGCAAACCTCGCAATAAAAGAATAATCTTGGCGTTTGATCTTGTAAAAAAGGCGGGAGAAGATATGAAGAAACGCTATGCGATAGTCGGGCTCGGGGGAAGAAAAGAAATGTTCGTAAATGCCATATGTGGTAAATATAAGGACAGATGCGAGATCGTCCTGGTCTCCGACATCAATCCCGGACGCATCGAGAGAGCTGTGCGCGACATAGCTGAAAAGGGCGCTCCGGCGCCCCGAAAATGCGCGCCGGATAAGCTTCCGGAAAGGCTACTGGAGGAAAACGTGGACGAGCTGATAGTGACCACGGTGGACTGTTTTCACGACAAGTACATAATAATGGCTCTGGAGAACGGGTGCGGGGCCATCACTGAAAAGCCCATGACAACCGACGAGAAAAAATGCGCGGCCATACTCGATGCCTCGCGCAAAGCGGGAAGAAACGTGCGTGTGACATTTAACTACCGCTACGCGCCAGTCCGCACGCAGGTGAAGGAGCTTCTGGCCTCCGGCCTCGTAGGGGAAATCCTCTCTGTGGAATTCAACTGGATGCTGAACCTGAGCCACGGCGCGGACTATTTCAGGAGGTGGCACCGGAACAAGAAGAACTCCGGAGGCTTGATAGTCCATAAATCCACGCACCATTTCGATCTTGTAAACTGGTGGCTGGGAACCGTTCCGGAACGCGTTTTCGCAAGCGGGCACAGGCGTTTCTATGTCCCGGCTACGGCCAACCGCTATGGTCTGAAAAAAAGGGCCGACCGCTGCCATGTATGCCCGGAGTCCGGCCGCTGTCCCTTTTTCCTGGATATGGAAAACACGGGAAGAATGAAGGAGCTGTATCTGGACAACGAGGAGCACGACGGATATTTCCGGGACCGCTGCGTATTCAGCCCGGATATCGATATTGAAGATTCCATGAACCTTACCGTTGACTACAAAAACGGAGCAAAGATGATATATTCTCTGAATGCATTCGTCTCCTGGGAAGGATACACCGTTTCCTTCAACGGAACAAAGGGACGTCTCGAACATAAATGCCAGGAATCCGTTTACGTGAGCGGGGACGGCAGGGTGCAGGGCGCACTGGAAAAAGAGGGGACATCTATCAAGGTCTATCCTAACTGGCAGCCGGCATACGGTGTGGATATCGCCGAAGCGGAGGGGGGACACGGCGGCGCCGATCCCGTAATGCTGGGATATATATTCGAACCCGAAAAGCAGCCCGAGGACAAACTGATGAGAGCCGCCGACCAGAGAGCCGGCGCCTGGTCCATCCTCACCGGCATAGCGGCAAACCGGTCAATGGAACAGAATAAGCCCATCCGGATAGAAGAACTGGTACGGGACATTGAAATGCCGGACTATTCGCCGATGCCGGGACCGCATACGCCACTACCACTGAATGACTCTTAGCCCCGTTATTTCAGGAAGATTGAAGGGCATCTGCTCGAGTTCAAAACGTCCGGCCTCCATCTTCGAGAAGTATCAGCGCGAGATGATTGCCCTTTGCGGCGGACAGGGCCTCCGCCCCGGAAGACGCACAGAGGATTTCCACATCCATGTCCTCTAGTATGGACGTGGTGGCCAGGAGGCTCTGCGCGTCCTCTACAACCAGTATTTTTGTTTTCTCTCTTGAAT
>CAZGYO010000260.1:0-4221 GCA_964530455.1 uncultured Victivallales bacterium | reverse complement strand
ATCTCAATGACATCCAGGCTTTTTCCTTCCGCAATGTCCCTGCATGAATCGCATTCGCAACAAGGGTTTCTCGCGGGAAATTTTTCGCAGTTAAGGCCTTTGGCAAAAATGCGGGCGGTGGTGGTCTTGCCGATGCCCCGAGATCCGACAAAAAGGTATGCGTGGGCTATTCTCTGCTTTTCAAGGGCGTTTTGCAGGGTCCTTGTAATATGTTCCTGTCCGATAATGTCATCGAATTTCTGCGGGCGCCATTTCCTTGCCAGTACGACGTAGCTCATATATAAAACCTTTCAGAGTGCGGAATCCGGTTTTCAAAGGACCGCCGCCGGTAGTCAGATGTCCCGCGGCGCCTGGCCTCATTGCGTAGAGCTGCTTGGTTCCCCATCTGACTCGGTTGGCATGATTCCAGCGCACAGGGTCCGAAAACCGGCAACGGCTAAAGACATTATATGCAGGCTGGTGGAATAATCAACATCAACCGTGAAGTTTTGGGCTAAAAAGAGCGGAGTGTTTCAGGCTTTATTATTTTTAGCTGAACAGCTCTGCGTCCGCACCGCACTGGCTTTGTGAAATACACGGTCTACAGCGCCGGAAATTCATGAAAAATCCGGGTTAGAACGGCGAGCGCCCGGAATTAGGAGGTCAAGTCCTTCATTCCTCCTGCTTTCCGATTGCTTCGACATGTATCGCCTGGAAAAGCTGCGTCATGAATTCGGCGGAAAGCCCATTTTCATTGCCTTCCTCTATGCGGTCTTCGAGCATCTTCTTCCATCTTTTCGGCTGAAGAACCGATACGTGGTTCTTTTTCTTGAGTTCGGCCATGTTTTTGACCACGTCCATTCTCTTTCCGATCAGTTCTATCACTTCCGTGTCTATATGGTCGACATCCTGGCGCAGGTTTCTGAGCTTCTCCAGAAAATCGGAGTTTTCCGGGAGTTCGCTTTTCACTTCGAGTTTTGCCAGCAGTTTTTTGAAGGAATCTGGTGTAAGCTGCTGTTGTGAATCGCTGAGGGCGGATTTCGGGTTCGGGTGAACCTCGAGCATCAGACCGTCATATAAGAGGTCAAGCGCCTCCTGAGCTATTGCGGGTATGAGTTTTCTGCTGCCGCAGATATGGCTGGGATCGCAGAGGATGGGAATGGTGGGTATGCGTCTTTTCAGTTCGATGGGGATTCTCCAGAGAGGAGCGTTTCTGTAGTCGGATTTGCGGTCGGAACTGAAGCCCCTGTGAATGACCCCGATTTTTTTTATCCCGGCTCCGGCTATACGTTCCACCGCGCCGATCCACAGTCCGATATCCGGACTGACGGGGTTCTTTATGAGTACCGGCAGATCGGTGCCCTTCAGGCTGTCCGCGATCTCTTGGACAGCAAACGGGTTCGGCGTTGTTCTTGCGCCTATCCATACGGCGTCTATACCGTGTTTCAGGCAGGCTTCCACGTGCTCTGAAGACGCCACTTCGATTCCGGTCCTGATTCCCGTTTTCTCTTTTACCTCCTGAAGCCACTTGAGACCTTCAATGCCCACCCCTTCGAAGTTTCCCGGGTGTGTCCGGGGTTTCCATATGCCGGCACGCATGAAACTTATTCCGAATCCGGAGAGTTTTTCAGCAGTTTCGAGCACCTGTTTTCTTGATTCCGCGCTGCAGGGGCCGGCGACGAGGAAAAACCTGTCGACCGGCAGACCCCATTTTCTTATCTCTTTGAATTTCTTTTTCATTTTCCAATCATGTTGTTTGCGGAATCAGCTTTCTTCTTTCGGGAAATCAAATTCGTATTCGAAAAGCCCGGCCAGCGTTTCGCAGGCGGTATCGGCGTCCCCGCCTTCGACCTCCAGCTCGACTTGTTCTCCGCATTTGAGCCCCAGTGATATGAGAGACAGGATGCTCTTGAGGTTCGACTCCCCGTTGTCGGATACTATCCTGAAACTGCAGTCCGGGAACTTTTGCGCACTGAGCAGTATCAGACTCGAAGGACGGCAGTGTATACCGTCACGGTTCTTTACTGTCACCGTTTGTTTCGCCAAAACAGATTCCTGGTTTTAATTATTCGAGAAAATAATCAATATATTATAGTTTTATGAAAATAGCCAGTGGCTTCGTGTGATTTTGGATTTCAAATTTAGGATACCGCGGATCACGGAAAAGGATTACGGCGTATAGCAGGTGATTGAATATTTGTACACGGCACGTATAATAACGGGGCTGGAGAACTCTTTTGGACTTTAAACTTGTGAAAGGAAGTTTAATAATGAAAAACGATGCGTATATAAAGATAATTCTCACCTTGATCTTCATTTCTTCGCTGATTTTCGGTTTTCTTTTTCTGTACTCGGTGGACCTTCTGCGTTTCAGGATTGAGGAACTCGCCGCAAAGGTGGATGGGCTTTCCGAGATGCTTGACGGCATCAAAGCTTCCGGACCGGGGCCGGGCTTGAGCCGCGCGCGGGAAACCGGCGGCGGGATTTCACGGGAGGAAGTCGCGAATCTGGCGTTTTATGACGCGGCTGCCGACGAAGGCGGACGTCTTGTGACCGCGATGATGTCCGAGACAAAGAACATGAACGCCTTGGTCAACAACGATTCATTTGTATCAAGCCTCTGGGGATACACCTATGACTCTTTGGCGCAGAGGAACTATGCTGAGCTTGATAAGTTCGAGCCGATGCTCGCGAAGAGATGGAAGATATCCGAGGACAAGCTTGTATATACAATCGAGCTGAGAAAGGGAGTTCTGTGGCACGATTTTACCGATCCGGTCACCGGCAGGAAGTGGCGGAACATGGAGGTGACGGCGGGAGACTTCAAGTTCTATGTGGACGTGATCAAGAACGCGGATACCGACTGTGCGCCGCTGAGACCATATTTCAAGGACATGGACAGGATTGAAATTATTTCGCCGCACGAATTCAAGGTGTACTGGAACAAGCCCTATTTCATTTCCAAATCAGTCACCCTTGGCCTGCAGCCCCTGCCGAAACACCTCTATCACGCCTATGAAGAGCCCTTTGACGGCGGAAAATTCAACGATGACCACAAAAGAAACAGGATAATTGTCGGCTGCGGGCCGTACCGTTTCGTAAAATGGGACAAGGGACAGAGGATAATTCTTGAACGCTGGGAAAAGTACTGGGGCCGTAAATACGGTATAATGCCTCCATTGAAGAAGCTGGTATTTGAACTGATGAAACATTCGAGCACGCAGCTTCAGTCGCTCACGGCGAACAAACCTGATTCGATTGACAGGATGTTTCTGCAGCCGGAACAATGGGTTCACAACACCGACACGCCGGAATTCGGCGAAGACGGGCAACTTGGAAAATACAGGTACACTTCACGTTCATACTACTATATCGGGTACAACCAGAAGAATCCTCTTTTCAGCGACCGCCGCGTGAGGACAGCAATGACTCATCTGATAGACCGGGAACGAATTCTCGAGGAAGTTTATTACGGGCTCGGCAGGATAGTGACAGGAAACTTTTTCATAGACAGCCCATACTACGATTCAAGCATCAAGGCTTATCCTTTTTCAGTCGAGAAGGCCGTCGAGCTTCTTGCGGAAGCCGGATGGAGGGATACTGATGGCGACGGAATCCTGGACAGGGACGGCAGTGACTTCGAATTCACACTGCTCGCGGTTGCCGGGGTGGAGACCCAGCAGAGGATTGCGCCCATTGTCAGGGAGGATATGGAGAAAGCCGGCATACGTATGAATATCGCAAAGATAGAATGGTCCGTCTATACGCAACGCCTTGAACAGAAGAATTTCGACGTGTGCATACTCGGATGGTCCCTCGGAATGGATCCCGACCCGTACCAGGTCTGGCATTCAAGCGGCGCGGACGAGAAAAGATCCAGCAACCATATCGGTTTCAAGAACGCCGAGGCCGACATGCTTATCGAAAAGATACGCATGTGTTTCAACCTTGAAGAACGCATTGAACTGTGCCACCGTTTTCACCGGATCATGCACGAGGAACAGCCCTACACTTTTCTTGTTTCAAGGGACAGTCTCCTTGCGCAGAACAGGCGCTACAGGAATCTCCGGATATTTCCCGGCATGGGTGTGCCTACGAGGATACAGTGGGTCCCGAAAACTCTTCAGAAGAAGGGATTCTAGCCCGTATTTTTCACGGAGAATAAATCCACGGCGATTAGCTGGTTACCAGAAGCGATTTGTTGGCTTTTGTTTTTCTATTTCTTCGCTATCGCTATCCCGA
>CAZGYO010000259.1:2873-4229 GCA_964530455.1 uncultured Victivallales bacterium | reverse complement strand
GGCCACGCTGGTGACTGTCAGCAGGCCGCCGTAAGATACGAAGACGAAGCCTGCAGTGGTAAATATCGACCCCACACCGTGTGGCGCAAAAGGTATCAGCAGTTCCGAATTCGTTTGCGGCATACCGACTACAACATAGAGCAGCAGTAGCGCAAAGAGCCCGGAGACGATCACAACCTGCGCCCGTGCGGCTTCCCGGACTCCGAATATGTTCAACGAGACGAAAACAAGCGTCAATCCCGTGCCGATCGCCACGCCGTGAACGTCCGCGAGCAGCTTGATGAAGGTCGCCATGCCGACAATGGCGAACGAGCCTTTCAGCGCGATGGCGAACCAGCTCAAGATACCGGCAACCGAGCCCAGGCCGGCGCCGAATCCGCGCATGATGTAAAAATAGTTGCTACCCGCTTTGGGCATGGCGGTGGCCAGTTCCGCCATACTGAGCGCTCCGGTTGTGGCCAACAGCCCGGCCAGCACGTAGGACCAGATCACGCCCGGCCCGGCCATGGCATGGGCCATGCCCGGCAGAATAAACAGCCCCGACCCGATCATCGCGCCGGCGGCAATTGTGAACACATGCGCCAGTCCCAGACCTCTTTTCAAGTCGCTATTTTCCTGCATAATTTAATGCCTGTTTTTGCAATTTAACTGCTTCATTTGGGGTTATGGAAATTATTATCCTAAAAAAACGGTTGCCGGAGCGTGCCGTGGATTTATTTAGAGCCAATTTCAAAACTCTCCATGGCGGCCTGTCTGTGCGTCTCACGCAGGCAGGCGCGGCCTGCCATTTCGGATGCAAGCCCGCTTGTTTCGCGAAACCAGTGCGAGATAAATATTTAACAGCAAAGCATATGCGCCGGGACAGCTATCGTTAATGCGTGCTGATCTTGTGGAGTTTGAGATCGATCTTTGAGATATTGGATATTCCAAACCTGTCTCGGAGTATCTCAAAGGCGGAATTTTTAAGTTCTACAGCTTGTTCGGGAAACGATTCGCTACCGGCATCCAGGGTGAGATGCAGTTTTATCTCATAGGACTGTTTGCCCTGCAGAAGCTGAACCTTGTTGACCTCTATGAACCTGAACTCTGACTGGAGCGATTTGAGAAGGTCGGAGACCGCGCTTGAGGAGATGAAGAGGTCTCCCCGCTCGCCTTTTATCTTGATTCCGCCCGTGCGCCTGGGGTATCTGAACCATATATCATATATAAATTTAAGAACGAGAAATACCAGAAAGAAAAACAGCACCGCCGCCACTCCGGCCACGCAGCCCAGTTGAAAATTGAACAGTTCGTCGTTCCGATAGTCAAAAAACATATTTATGAGACCTTGCATATTTTCTCCCGTGGAATTGCGGA
>CAZGYO010000259.1:0-2863 GCA_964530455.1 uncultured Victivallales bacterium | reverse complement strand
GGACCTCTGTTACAGAACCTTTTCAATCATTGATTTTTCATGAAATATGCGGGCTAGCCCGGCTGTTTCACGAAGCCAGTGCGTTGCGGGTTAGAGGCTTTCCGCGCTGTCGTCCTCTTCGTCCTCCAGTTCCTGGATAATGACATTGACGTTTGAGACCGTCATGCCCGTAATCCGTTCTACTTCCTCGACCACATTGCTCTGCACGTGCGAAGCCACTGTGGGGACATGTACGCCGTAGTGGATATTTATTTTCACGTCTATAGAGACCGCGTCGCCGTCGATATGTACATTTATCGCGCGATCGTGAATTCTGCGGTTCCCTATTATCTCGGCGAGGTTGTCGACCAGCGCACTGCCCGAAAGCCGCATGACGCCATTTGTGCTGCAGGTGGCTTTACGGACAATAGAGGCTATTACATTCTCATGAATCCTGACCGCGCCTATGTCCGTGCCGTCAATCTTCATGCCGCCCATCGTGTTGCTTGCCGCTGTATTGGATTTTGATCTCTTTTCCTTCATGACAGTGTATCCTTTCCGTATCAGTATTTATTGTTTTCAGTAGTGTACCGTTTCATGTTCCGTGAAATGCCCGGATTTCATCGCCCTTTCAATATAACCCGTATCGTAGTTTCCGGCAATGAATTCCCTCGAAGATAGTATGAATTGGGCGAAAGGAATCGAACTGTGGATACCATCAATGACAAATTCCTCCAGCGCTCTCACGCATCTGGTTATCGCGCTCGCCCTGTCCGGGCCGTGGACAATCAGCTTGGCTATCATGCTGTCGTAGTGCGGAGGAATCACATAGCCGTTGTATACATGGGTGTCCACTCTCACGCCGATGCCTCCCGCCGGACAAAAGAACTCAATCTTCCCGGGGGACGGCGTAAAGTCCGTGTATGGATTTTCCGCGTTTATCCTGCATTCAATCGAATGTCCGGAAACTTTGATGTCCTTCTGTCCGAAACTCAGCTTCTCTCCCTGAGCAACCTTTATCTGTTCCTGGATAAGGTCGATACCCGTGATCTCCTCGGTAACGGGATGTTCAACCTGTATCCGCGTATTCATCTCCATGAAATAGAAGTCCTTATTCTTGTCAAGAAGGAATTCTATGGTGCCGGCGTTCGCGTATTTCGCGGCTTTCGCGGCGCGTACCGCCGCTTCGCCCATCTTTTTGCGCAGTTCCGGGGTCAGAGCAGGTGACGGCGCCTCTTCGATAAGTTTCTGATGCCTTCTCTGAATACTGCAGTCGCGTTCGCCGAGGTGAACCACGTTGCCGTGTTCGTCGGCCATGATCTGGAACTCGATATGTCTCGGGTTTTCGACATATTTTTCCATATATATTCCGCCGTTGCCAAACGCCCTTTCAGCTTCCGTGCGCGCCGCATGAAGTCCCTGAATCAGGCTTGCGTCGTTGTGAGCGATTCTCATACCGCGCCCGCCGCCGCCCGCCGAGGCCTTTATAATCACGGGATATCCGAGCCCGCCGGCGACTTTCTTTGCTTCGTCCTCGCCGGATATCTCGCCTTCGCTTCCGGGGGTTACCGGCACCTTTGCTTTGACCATGGTTTCACGCGCCATCGCCTTGTCGCCGAGCGCCCTGATCGATTCGGGGCCCGGCCCGATAAACTTGATATTGCAGCCTTCGCATATCTCCGCGAAATGCGCATTTTCAGCGAGAAAGCCGTAGCCGGGATGTATTGCGTCGACGTCGCATATCTCGGCGGCGCTTATAATTCTGTCGATCAGAAGGTAGCTCAAAGAGGACGGGGCCGGCCCTATGCATACCGATTCATCGGCGTAATGCGTGTGCATGCTGTCCCTGTCCGCTTCGGAATGCACTGCCACGGTTCTTATTCCAAGTTCACGGCACGCACGCATTATCCTGACGGCAATCTCCCCCCTGTTTGCTATAAGAATCTTGTCAAACATCTATTTGTTCCCGTTTATTCAATGACGAAAAGAGGCTGTCCGAATTCGACGGCCTGAGCGTTTTCAACTAGAATCTCTTTGATGACGCCGCTTTTTTCGGCCTTAATCTCGTTCATCACCTTCATGGCTTCTATGATGCACACCACGGAATCCTTGTCGACCTTGTCTCCGACACCGATAAACGGGTCGGAATCAGGGGAAGAAGAACGGTAGAAGGTGCCGACAATCGGCGAGTCAATGGTCTTTTGCGGAGGCGCCTGCTTGTTTTCCGCGCCGTTATCCGCGGCTGGTTCGGCTGGGCCCGACTGGGAGTGTGCAGGAGCTTGCGGAGCCGACATGGTCATGACGGGCTGCGCGCCGTTATGGTTGATGTTGCTGCCCCTGCGAATGCATAGATGTATGTCTTCGGCATCTATCTTGAATTCCGTCAGGTCATGTTGGTCCATCAACGTGACGATAGTTTTGATCTCCTCGATTTTCATAGGTATGTACCTTTCCTGTTTTTTCAGTCTTCCATCATATCCAGAAGTCCTGCGAGGGCCAGTTCGTAGCCTTTCAGGCCGAACCCGCATATCTGCCCCGCGCACGCGGGCGCTGTGACACTGTTTCTTCGGAACTCCTCGCGACCGTGTATGTTGCTGAGATGTACCTCCACGGCGGGAATCTGAACGGATTTCAGCGCGTCGTGCACGGCGACACTCGTGTGCGTGTACGCCGCCGGATTTATTATTATTCCGCTTATTCCCTCGTCTTCGGCGGATCCTATTCTGTCGACAAGTTCCCCTTCATGGTTGCTCTGAAAAAAAAACAACTCCACGCTCCGACTTTTCGCGAACGCCCGAAGACTGCTCTCGAGCGTTTCGAGGGAATCCGAACCGTATATTTCAGGTTCGCGTTTGCCCAGCCGATGCATGTTGGGTCCGTTAAT
>CAZGYO010000258.1:0-4233 GCA_964530455.1 uncultured Victivallales bacterium | reverse complement strand
CAAAGCCGAATATGAATTAGTGCAATGGCTTTGCCCTTCGGGTGAAAAATCTTCTGTTCCTTTAAATTACATTTTGTAATTTTGAAAAATTCATATAACCTGTTAATAAACAGGTCATGAACCCTAAAATATTGATTTTTCATAAAATAACGGGGCAAGGCTGACGGGTTCCCTTGTTGTTATTTTCCAGGATAGGATGCGAGGCATGAAGTTTATCCATACAGCAGATCTTCAGATAGGAGCTCGATTTACGCAGTTTGGCGAAAAGGCTGAAATATTGCGGGCTGCGCGCCTTTCGGCGCTCAAGCGCATCCTTGAAATTGCCGGTGAGAACGATGTAGACGCCGTTTTAATTGCCGGTGATATGTTCGAGAACAATCAAATAGCAAACAATATAGTCAATGAGGCATTCGCCATTCTGGCCGACTGCCCCGATGTACCCGTGGTAATTCTCCCCGGCAATCACGACCCTTTCAACGGCCCGGGCTGTATCTGGATGCGTAAACCATTTGCGTCGCCTCCTCCCCATGTAACGGTGTGCGCGTCGCGCGATCCTTTGACTGTTTCCGACGCGGTTGTTCTCCCTGTGCCCATTACACAGAAGATTTCTTCGAAAGATCCGTCGCTGCCATTGGTCGAGATGGCGGCGGATATCGCCCCGAACAAGATCAAAATCGGCATGACGCATGGCGCTCTGGCGATCGAAGGCAAACATCAGCCCAGCGACCAGCCGGTTGCCCTTGATGCGGCCACACGCGCCGGGCTGGATTATCTCGCGGTCGGTCATTGGCACAAGCCGCAAGCCTACGATGACAGCCGCTTGGCCATGTCCGGCACGCCCGAGCCGGACGACTTTGACCAGGATGCCGGTTCCGTTTCCCTGGTCGAAATATCCGCGCCGGGGACAAGGCCCGCGATTAAACGTATCAACAGCGCGACCCTTTCCTGGCGATCAGTCACCGTGGATCTTCTTAATCGAGCGCCTGCAAAGGAACTTTTCGCGGAAGCCATATCGGGAAAGGATACCCCGCCGGATTCCACGATCCTGCGCATTAAACTTGAGGGTCAGGTTTCTCCTGAATATCGCGAGTCGCTAGAGTCGAACATTTTTCAAGCCGCGGAAAGCTATGCAGCCGTGCTGATCGACGACAGGACATCGACGGTGATCTCGGAGTCGTTATGGAAGTCATATCTTCAAGAACATCCCCTGCTGGCGCAGGTAGTCGCCGACGTCGAACGCTCAAGGTTATTCAATACCGGAACCCCTCCGGCTATCGACATATCCGGGCTGGATAAACTGACGATCAGCGAGTTTCAGTCGCTTTGCGGCAATTTAAATATTGAGGCGGATCAACTGGGGCAGGGCGCTTTTGAGACCATGACCGCGCTGCTGACGACCGAAGTCGGCCAGGCACAGAAGCAAGGTGGCGCGTCGTGAAACTCGATAGTATAACCTTGCGGAATACAGGCCCGTTCACCGATGCCGTGACCGTGGGGCCGCTTGCGGACGGTCTCAACGTGCTGACTGCGCGTAACGAAGCAGGGAAGACCACCCTTTTGATCGCAGCCACACGCGCACTTTTCGACCGGCACAACGTCTCCGGCGATGCCATTGAGCGTCTCCGTCCCGCAGGAACCAGCCTGGCTCCAGACGTGACCGTTATCTTTAGCACAGCCGAGGGCAGATTCCGAATCCACAAGACCTTTCTAAATTCGCCGGCAAGCGAACTCAGCGAGGATCAAGATGGGGAGTGGCGCGCTATTGCCGACGGCGATGCGGCCGACAGCAAAGTCCTGGAATTGATCGGCGGGTCAAAATCCGGGCGCGGGGCAAGCAAGGCTGAACATTGGGGACTTCTGCGGTATCTGTGGGCGCGTCAGGGCGAGTCCGCTGACTGGCCCGCATGGGACGATGATGCGGGCGCGCGCATACGTACCGGTCTGGCACAAGTGGATATCGACCCATTGATCGAAGGACTTGCAGTTAGGTTTGACGATCTGCAGGCATCGCAATTCACGAGCACCGGTCGCGTAGCCAAAAACAGTGCGTTGCAACGGGCGCAGCAAAAGCGCGAGGGACTTGAGTCCGAGCTGGCTGATGTACGCAAAAAGATGGAGGAGATCGACCAGCAGTCACAGGAACTCCTGCATCTGCGTGACGAGTTGACGGTGAGGACGCGCGAAAAAAACCAGTCAGAGGAAAAGGCCAAAGCTTTGACGGAAGAACGGAAAAAAGTCGAGCTTCTCCAGAAGGATCTGGAGCGATTCCAGGGGGATTTCGACACAGCCAAAGAAAGACTGAATGCCGTAGCCCAGGATAAAAAGACGCTCGACGAAGCGAAAGCGAAGCTTGAAAAGGCGGAAAAAGAACTGGTTGATTGTCAGGCAAAAGAAAACGACGCAACAGATGCGGAAAAAACCGTTCGCCAAAAGCTGGCCATTCTGCATGAAGAAGCCAAGTCGTTACAGAAAAAACTCGATAGCGCCAGAAAGCGGGAGTCGCGAATGCGGGAGATTCATGGCCTGCGCGGTACGGAGCGCGACCTTGAAATGCTGCGCAAGCAGTTTGCCGCTGTCCGCAAGCAACAGCAGGCAATCGACAAACTTCGCCGCAAACGAGCCGCGTTGCCGGACGTTTCTAAGCGTCAGGTAGAGAGACTGGAGCAACTGGAACAGGAGGTCCGCGAGCTTAGCATCCGCGCTGAATCCGTGGGACTGCGTGTAGCTATTACACCCAGGCACGATGCTGCCATCGTATCCGACTGCGAAGGGAAACAAGAGTCCCGGGATATTGCCGCAGGCAAAACAGAGACAGTCGCCGCGACGCGGTCCCTGCGCCTCGAACTGCCGGAATGGGGCGCCCTGCACATCACCAGCGGCGCTGAAGAAGCCGCGGAGATTGAACAGCAAATCCGAAAGAGCCAAACCGCATTGGATACAGAACTCAAGAAAAGGGGTGTTGCCTCCATCGACAGCGCGCGCACAATCGTCGAGCAAATCAAGGATCTGGACAAGGAAATCAAGACCGCTGAGTCACGCCTGTCCGAACTTCTGGAGGACTGGGACGATCCGGATAGCCTGTCCGCGGAAATGGACAAAGCCGAGGCCGGTATCGAGAAGCTTAGCGCGCAGTTGAACAT
Source organism: uncultured Victivallales bacterium (assembly GCA_964530455.1). Lineage (GTDB taxonomy): Bacteria > Verrucomicrobiota > Lentisphaeria > Victivallales > CAZGYO01 > CAZGYO01. The sequence goes on along the minus strand of CAZGYO010000258.1, from coordinate 1,093 downwards.
CACAAAAACAGAAGCGGCCCTTTCGCAAGCCGAATTGAAGGCCGGACTGGCCACTATCCGCACAGAGCTTGATAAGGATGAAGCTGAATGGACCGCGTTGCAGGATTCCATCGAAACGGAAACCAAACGACTCGAAACATGCGGAGTGTCGCGATCAGAAGCGGCTGCGGCCGTCAACGAGAGAAAGAACCGGATCGCGTCCCTGAAGTCACATGCCGCCACCATCGAAGGCCGTTATTCCGACGGTATCGACAAGACCGAAGAAAGCGCCCAGGCAAGCTTCGTCGAAACGAAGGCGCAGCTTGACGTTGCGCGTAAGAAGATGCCGCAGGACTGGGAAAAACTTGAAGCGCGGCAAGATCGCGCGCTGAAAGCGGCTGATCAGGCGGCCAGGAACCACCAGGGTCTCCAACAGAAAACCCAGAGACTCGATACCCTACTGGAACAGGCCGGATCACAGGGCCTGTACAGCCGCGAGACGACACTGCGGGAAGCGCTTGCCGGCGCAGAAACCGAATGCGTGCGAATACAGGATCAGGCGCTGGCCGCCCGGTTCCTCGGCGGGTTGATTGACTACCGGAAAAAAGCCGCCGTGAGTACTGTGCTTAAACCGCTTGAGGATCAGCTCAGCGCCACCTTTGCGGAGATCACTGGCGAGCATCACCGGCGCGTCTTTCTCGACGAGAACCTGCATGTGGTCGGCATCGGGCGCAAGCGGGAAGAGGCCTATGCCTTTGATCAACTCTCCCAAGGCGCGCGCGAACAGTTGCTTTTGGCCCTCCGCGCCGCCGTTGCGTTGGAACTGACCAAGACCGGGCCGCAACTCCTGATTCTCGACGATGTCCTTGTCAACACCGACGCCACCCGGCAGGAAAACGTCCTCGACTTCATCGGCAACATCGCACAGCATGTGCAGGTGCTGATCCTTACATGTCACGGAGAACGGTACCGTGGGATCGGAGTTCAACAGCAGATAGAGGAGGCCTAGCCCGTATATTCAGATTCGGCAAAGCCTAAGAATTACCGCAAGTCGATGATAACGTCCAAAATCAGCGGCGCCGAAGGCGTCCGTCTGAATTGCCTTGTTCGAATC
>CAZGYO010000257.1:0-4256 GCA_964530455.1 uncultured Victivallales bacterium | reverse complement strand
GGGTCAGTCAGCCTCAAAAGTGACATGGTTATCAAAGCTTGCAGAGTTCAGGACGCAGGCTTATGACTCGTCGTAGCCGCTAAGTGGCCGGTACCATATATTGCGGTATCGAACGAGGTCGCCGTGATCCTGAAGCATCAGCGGGGCTTCCGGGGGATGCGGCTGGTAACAGGTAGTTATCTTATGCCGGGTCGGACCAATAAGCTCTTTGTGGTGGTGTATCAGCACACCATTCTGCAGTACAGTAACATATGCCGGACTCACAAGTCTATCCCCGTCGAAACGCGGAGCTGTCCATACAACCTCGTAACTCTGCCATTCACCGGGCTTGCGGCTGGGATTTACCAGCGGCGGACACTGTCCGTAGAGTCCCCCACATGTGCCGTCGGCGTAGGTGGGATTCTCGTATCCGTCTAGAACCTGTATTTCATATAACTCCATCATAAACACCCCACTGTTGCCCCTCCCCTGCCCATCACCTTTTATCACTTCGGGCTCCATCCACTCAAGGTGCATCTGACAGTCGCCTAACTTCGTATCCGTACAGATGTTTCCCGTTCCGGGCGCCACTTCCATGTACCCGCCTTCCAGTTTCCACTCGGCTTCGCCTCCGGCTTTCTTAGACCAGCCGTCAAGACTTCTCCCGTCGAAAAGCATGATCGCGTCCGAAGGCGCCGCGCCGGGCACGTCCGGAGAACTTTCAGTCCCGGGCGATACAATCCGGGGCTGTGGACGTTCGCCATCGTGAACGCGCCATTTGTTTCCTGAAATGAACGGGGTATCGCCGTAGCCAAGTGATCTGGGATCGGTCATGATGAAATTCTCCTTTTAAACCGTGATATATTTTCTGGCCCGCTAGAAATAATGCCCCGGAAAACTTTGATTGCAAGCAGTCGGATAAAACATTCTCTACCCTTGCCCGGCTTGTGATCATGCTAAAGAATAAGCAATAAAACAGCTTAATTTAAAAACGATATTAAAAATTAATATAACCTGTTAATAAACAGGATATTAATCCTAAGATATTGATTTTGATAATCAACGTTTCAATTTTCAAACTGTCGAAGATTGGCCTGGCCCCGAATTTCCAAATTCTTTTTTTCATGCCCCCACCAGCCAGAACACCGCGAGAATAGTGGCGCAGCTCAGTATGGTTGCGGTGAGAAGAAGGGCGGAAGCGAGGGATGCGTCACCGCCGTACCTTCTCAGAAACACAGCTCCCAGAACCGCCGAAGGCATGGCGGCAAGTATTACAAGGATCTGGCGCCACTGGTCCTGGAAACCCAGGGCGGAGGCCAGTGTACCCGCAAGAAAAGGTTTCAGAAGGAGCTTGATGGCAATCACCACCATCAGCGGCACAAGAATGCTCTTGACCGAGGGTTTCTTAAGCATGAGGCCCACGGTGATTATGGCTACCGGGGTAAGGGCTCCCGAAAGAACGTCCGCCAGGTGAAAAAGTGGCGCCGTAAGGGAATTGTCCTTACCGGGAAGACCTGAAACTCCCCAGAGAATACCTCCTGCGAGAGCATAAAACACAGGAGATTTAAAGAAGCTGAGGGAAGCCTTCCAGCCGCTTTCAGCGGAACCGAAGTGAGCCGCAAGCACCGGACCCAGAATGAAAATTGGGTAACCCACACCAATCTCTGAGATGAGAACCGCCTCGGCCAAAGCCTCTGAATTCCCGGGATACATCTGCGTGATGATGGAGTATCCCAGGAATGTTGATGATCCGAAAGCCGAGCAGAACACCACTGCTCCCTGCTTTTTGCGGCTGAACCCCAGCAGAATGCTTATGCCCCATGCGAGCAGAACGCAGAACACTTCAAGGGAAAGCATGATTAAGGAGGGTTCAAGTTCATGAACGCTTACAGCCCGGGACGCAAGCCCGGTGAACACTATGGCGGGCAGGAAAACATCGGTCACAAGCCTTGCAAGGGTAAGGGAATGCGACTCCTGGAGAATACCTTTCCTTCTGAGAACGACCGCTATGATGTAAATGAGAATGATTGAAAGCACGGCATTGAACAGTTCGTGAACTGGGCTCATGGGGGTTCCTTCCCTTTATCACCGGATTGTCTGCGCCAGCTTCGCTTGGCGCACTGACAGTACCTTTGATTTTTTCACTCTTAAGCAAGATAGAGCTGTGGCTTAAAAACTCAAGCCGGGCATGCGAAATCCGCGGGAAAGGTCCTTAAAATCCCCTCCTGAGCCAGGCCGGGCTGCCGAAATACGGGAAATCGAGATGAAAGCCGGAGAATCCGCTGAAAACAGGCGGAAAGATTACGCCAGAGCATCCTGAAAAAGGCATTTGAGGGGAAGCTGGTAAGTGAAGAGTTTGAACATCCTGAATTTGAATCAGAACAGGAAGCAATGGTGGCGGAAGAAAGAGTAGAATACCTCCCTGGGAACGCCGAGCCCCAGCTCGGCAGAAAAACTTACTTGGCAAATATTCACCTATACCGGATGAGTATAACTGGCAGCAACTTTCCAGTAAAGACGGTGATCAGCTTGAAAACCAGTACCGTCATACTCTCGAAGGGCTGGACTACTGCATTGTCATCCAGCAGGATGACAATGTATTTAGAAATTAAAATGTTGTGGCTGAGCGCGCGAACAAGCCGCGTGACTGAGCTTTCCGGCGTATTGCAGGGGTCAGAACATGCAGGCGAGAGAGTCCCAGAAGAGCAGCCCCTTTTCAGTACAACGGAGGCTGTTTTTAGTCACTTTAAGAAAGCCCAGTTTCCGTGCGCTCGATATTTCTTCTTGCCAGCGCGTATAGTCCAGGCCGGTGATATTGCGGAAATCTTTCCTGGTCCAGCCGTCGCAGCGCCTCAGGCCCGTCACGAATATTTCCGCGGCGCGGTCTTCCGGGCTGATCTCGTCTTCTTCCGCGGGGGCGTCCGAAAGCCAGGCCGTGACTGAAGATGGCTGTCGAAAACGTATTTTCCCGTCATAGGAAGCCGCGGACGGCCCGAAACCGAGGTATGCGCCTCCGTGCCATGTGTTGAGATTGTGCCTGCATTCAAAGCCCGGCCGCGCGAAGTTCGATATCTCATATCGCTTAAATCCGTGTTCTGAGAGAATTTCCGCGGAAAGCTGCCACATGTCCGCCGCCAGATCATCGTCCGGCACGGTTCCGTCAACCGAGAGCAAACAGCCTTCTTCGACAGTCAGCGCATACGCGGAAATGTGTTCTATTCCCAGGTCGCCGGCAATTTGCAGGTCTTCCCGCCAGTCCGCTATGCTCTGTCCGGGAATGCCGTAAATAAGGTCGATGCCTATGTTGCGAAGTCCGGCCTCACGTAGATATCCGATCGATTTCAGCGCCGTTAGCGAATCGCTTTTTCTCTGCAGCATCTCGAGGTTATTTTTACGAAAACTCTGCACCCCCACACTTGCCCGGTTTGCGAAATCCGCAATTATGCGCGCTTTTTCCATGGTCATCGTGGACGGATTCACTTCAACTGATATTTCCGGGCGCGAAGACAGGGTGAATATCGAAGAAATCATCCCGAAAAGCCTGCGCAAAACGGTTTCAGAGAGATAAGTCGGCGTGCCTCCCCCTATATATATTGATTCCAGTTCACCGCAGGCTTCCGCGAAGCTCGCAAAATCCGTTTCCAGCTTTGACATGCAGGATTCCACAAGCGCCGGAGCCGGGGATGCAAGCGAATAAAATACGCAGTAGCCGCACTTCTCCGCACAGAACGGCACGTGAACGTAGATATGCCTAAGCTTCTCCATAAAAGCTTTTACCCCAACCCGTAAATGCCCCAGCTATTACCGAGAGCATTTTCGATGGGCATGTATTTTCTAAATCATAAGGTGAAGCGGGCTTCATCGTTGATTCAGGGAATGCATGACCGCGCAAAGGCCTCGCCCGCAGGGTTGCCAGCTGAATAAATATTTTATTTGCACTTGAAAAACTATATTTACTATACCTTTCAGTCATTGAAAAACAAATACTGCAGAGTTGAAAAAAAGAATAGAAAGTTTCATTGAATATTACAACCGCACTATGGCCAAAGTATTTAAGTGGACTTATAAAGGCAAACTCCTCTTCATGCACTATCATTTAACCATTCAAAAACAGGAGGTAAAGGCAGGAAAAAAAATGGCAGTTCCATGGGTATTTTTAATTGTCGCCAAGGGAATTTCTAATTGTCGCTTGACATACCCGAGCTTGTCCAAAAACTCAAACGGGTTGGGGCTCCGCCCCCGGAAACTCGGCATAATGGAGAGAAAGCCGCTTGACA
>CAZGYO010000256.1:0-4261 GCA_964530455.1 uncultured Victivallales bacterium | reverse complement strand
ATCTTTCGACTACAAAGACATCGAGATCGATATGTGCCGTTCCTGCGGGGGCAGTTGGTTCGATTCGGGCGAACTTCAGGATGCGGTCGACTATGTTCTAGCAGAAAAAGATATACCCGACGCAGAAATAGAGCTGGAAAAAGATGTTCTCACCAGCTATGAGATCCGCGAAAAGGTCTCTCTCTGCCCGCGTTGCGCAGTCGAGATGAACAAGTTCAACTATGCCTACGACTCAAATATCATAGTCGATAAATGCCGTTCCTGCGGGGGGATCTGGCTTGACAAGGGAGAACTGCTCAAACTCGCCGTATTTACCAAGGGCAATCCGACACTGGACAGGTTGGGGGACGCGATGGCCGAGTTCTCAGAGAAGAAGTCCGAAAGGGCAATGGGCGGAACCGACACGCCGGCCTATGGAAGGTGGTACTTTGCTTACGCCCCCAGAATCGTCCTTCCATTGTCCGATGACGTCAGCAGGTTGAGAATCCCGTTTGTAGTTCTCGGAATAATCGTTCTGAATATCGCTGTTTTCAGCTTCCAATACTATACTTATGATGGCGCCGCGCTTGCCGGTTTTTTCAGGCAGTGCGGGCTCATTCCCGCGAAGGTCTTCAGTGCTCCGACAGCGTATTACACGTTTTTCACCTCGATGTTCGTTCATGCGGACATACTCCATATAGCCGGCAATATGCTGTTTCTCTGGATATTCGCCGACAATGTAGAGGACAGGGCGGGCCACCTGAAGTTCATCTTCCTTTACCTGGTTTTCGGGGTGTCGGCTGGACTTCTGCATATTCTGCTCAATTCCGGGTCCGATACACCGGTGATCGGAGCCAGCGGCGCCATCGCCGGCACGATGGGCGCGTATTTCGTCTTTTTCCCTCACGCCAAGATCAAGACATATATGTGGGGCGCAATAGTTGATATACCCGCATTCGCGTACCTCGGGATATGGTTTGGACTCCAGTTCTTTTATGTCTATATGGATTCCGGAAAAGTCAATCAGGGCGGCGTGGCCTGGTATGCACATATCGGCGGGTTCGCAGCGGGAATCGCGACGGCTTTCCTTTTCAAACTCTACGAAAGAAAAGAGGACCATGAGAACATGTATGGGGACCACTATCCCGAAAAATTCATGAAATAACGGGGTTAGTCGGGGGCGCTGGATAATCCGGCATGGCGCGCAATGCTCAGTTTATTCTTGCGCCGATCAGTTCTGCCCTGCGGTTTTTTGAGTATGCCGATTCCGTGCTTCCCTGCGCCGCCGGGCGTTCCTCGCCGTAGCTTATCGTCTGGAACCTGCTTTCGGCGACACCGAGTCTGACAAGGTAGTCCTTGACGGAGAGCGCGCGTTTTTCTCCGAGTGCGCGGTTGTATTCGAGTCCGCCTCTCTCGTCGCAGTGCCCCTCTATTATTACGCCGATATTATTGTTCCGGATCAGGTAGTCGGCCACCTGCTCGAGTTTTACACGTTCGCTGGTGCCTATTCGCGACTGATCGTACGCAAAATATATAGTCGGCAGAGTTATCGCGGGATCAGGAACCCATTCGCCGCCGCGAGGCGCGAGTTCACCGGTTGTCCAGTCGCCGGGGCCGGGATCTTCAAGCGGTCCGGGAATGCTTCCACCGGGACCGGTATCCTCCGCGCCGAAAAGATAGTCCCAGGCGTTGTTCATCGATTCGCATCCTGTGGTCGATATCAGCACCGCCGCCATAAGCAGCACCAGAATTGATCTCAAAAACCTCATTTTTCCCTCCGTGTTTTTGTTGATGGACGGTTTTTTAAACAAATGGAAAATTTTATGCTGACGGGCAAGCCCGATCCGCTTTTTCATATACGCGGCAATCCGCGTTGATTCGGTAAAAAACGAACTTAGACGTTGTAGATTGCCGAACTTGACATTAATATATATGCCGAATCGCAAATAAAGCAATGCTTTTTCAAGGAGAATGGATAGAAAATGCCGGATATAGACTGGGACGAATTAAATTTTCAGTATTATCAGACGAACTCTCATGTTTCGTACACCTGGAAAAAGGGCGCGTGGGATAAGGGCGAGCTCAGGCAGGAGGATACTGTCACGATGAGCGTTGCGGCCACATGTTTGCATTACGGCCAGGAATGTTTCGAAGGATTGAAAGCCTTCCGCTGCAGGGACGGAGCAGTGCGCGTTTTTCGCCCGGACGATAATCTCAAGAGGATGAACAACACAGCGGACTTCATCTACTGCCCCCGTATACCCGCGCAGATGTTCCACGAGGCTCTGAACAGGGTTATAAAAGCGAATCTCGAATTCATCCCCCCGTACGGAACGGGCGGTTCGCTTTACATACGTCCGCTACTCATAGGAACCGGCCCGACTATAGGGATTAGACCCAGCGAAGAGTACAAGTTCATAATACTTGTTACGCCGGTCGGACCATACTACAAGGGCGGAATCAAGGCGCTGGACGCCATGATAGTAGAGGATTTCGACAGAACGGCGCCGAAAGGTACCGGGCACGTCAAGCTCGGAGGGAACTACGCGGCTGGGCTCTGCGCCGGAATAAAGGCGAAAGAAGCCGGGTTTCCGATTGTTCTTTATCTGGATTCCAAGTACAGGAAATATATAGACGAATTCGGCACGAGCAACTTTATCGGTATCACTGCCGACGGTAAATATGTGACGCCGGACTCCCACACGATCCTCCCGAGTATCACCAACAAGTCTCTTATGCAGATAGCGGGCGACCTCGGTATGCGCGTTGAAAAACGCAGGATAGAAGTCGGGGAACTTGCGGATTTCGCAGAAGTAGCGGCCTGTGGCACAGCGGTAGTCGCCACCTCGATAAAGTCCGTCAGCTATGGCGACAAAGTTTTCCGTTACGGGGATGAATGCGGACCCATTGTAAGAAAACTCTACGAACAGGTCACCGGCATACAGTTCGGCGAGCTTGAGGACCGTTATAACTGGCTGGTGGATCTGGTATAGCCCCGTTATTTCATGAAAGAACGGGGCTAATGAAACGTCATCCTGTGGGATGACAATGAAACCGGCTCATAGAAATCATTCTATTTTTTCATCCTCAACCATGCCTCTATGAAGTCATCGATATCTCCGTCAAGGACGGCAGCTGCGTTTCCCGTCTCGACATTCGTGCGCAGGTCCTTGACCATCTGGTAAGGATGAAGCACATAGGACCGGATCTGGTTTCCCCAGCCCATTTCGGTTTTTTCGCCGCGTATAGCTTCCTCTTCCTTCCTGCGTTCCTCCTCCTTTAGTTCGTATAGACGGGCTTTAAGCAGTTTCATTGCGGTCGCGCGGTTTTTGTGCTGCGAGCGTTCAGCCTGGCAGGACACGGAAAAGCCCGTCGGTATATGCGTGATTCGCACGGCGCTGTCCGTGGTGTTTACGTGCTGACCGCCCGCGCCGCTCGCGCGAAAGGTGTCTACGCGGAGGTCTTTTTCCTCGATGTCGATCTCTATATCCTCGCTGAGTTCGGGAAATGCCTCGACAGACGCGAAAGAAGTATGCCTCCTGGAATTGCTGTCGAAAGGGGATATTCTCACCAGACGGTGAATGCCCCGTTCAGCTTTGAGGTAGCCGTAGGCGAACTCGCCGCAGACGTGAAGAGTCACGCTCTTTACCCCCGCCTCGTCTCCCGCCTGCATGTCGATTATCGAGTCGCTGAACCCACGTTTCTCGAACCAACGCCGGTACATGCGCAGCAGCATTGCGGCCCAGTCGCATGATTCCGTGCCACCGGCGCCCGCGTGAACGCTGAAATAGACGTTGTTTCTGTCGAACCTGCCGGAAAGAAAACTTACGAGTTCAAGCTTGTCCAGTTCACATGACAATTTTTCCCAGGCTTCACCGATTTCAGCAAGCATCTCATCGTCGCCGGCTTCTTCCGCGAGTTCAGCAAGTGCTTTGAAATCGTCCGACCGGGAATTGATTTTCTCGAAGTCCTGAATCGTTTTCTTCAGTGAACTAAGTTCGCTCATTTTTTTCTGGGCATCTTCCTTGCGGTCCCAGAAATCCGGGGCGGTCATCTCTTTTTCTATGGCAGACATTTTTTCGCGCCTTGAACTCACATTAAGAAACTCCTTGAGATGGTTCACCCTGTCGTCCGCCTCCCGGCAGCAGTTTCTGACTTCCTCGAAATTCAGCATATCTCGTTCTCCATTCACAATAATCATCTTTTTCGGCAACGACCGGCGTGATACAGCTTGAATACAGGCGGCATTCCGCTTATCGTTATAATCAGATGCTGATCAGTG
>CAZGYO010000255.1:0-4300 GCA_964530455.1 uncultured Victivallales bacterium | reverse complement strand
AAGGCGCCGCCCTATCGCCTGCGTCTCCCCCATCCGGGTCTACGGTTTTTCATTCTGTCGAGCTGGGCCGCCTGTTTCCTGAAGAGTTCAAGCTGCTTGTCCGAAAGCATGCCTGAGGCGTTTTGAATAATTACATCGTTGTTCTTTTTGAGTTCCTCGTAAAGCTTGCGTCTCTCCTCTGAACTCAGATCATTCGAAGACAGTTTTTCTTTTATATCGCTGTTGACCTGGTGGATCATTGTGGCGAGTTCGTCGATCTTTTCCTCGCTGATTTTCTCCTCGCCTTTGAGTTGGCGGTTCAAGCCATCTACAAAAGTATACTCAAGCTGCATGGCCATATAGTTCTGGTACATGGGATACTTGTCCTGAAGCAGATCCTTTATTCTCTGCTCTATCTCCTCCTGGTCGGCTTTGGAGCCTGAATCCCCCCCTCCCCCGAAGGCTATCATCCTGGAACCCATCTTGTAGACGTTGGCCTCGGCCATCAGTTCCACAAGCTGCTCTTCCGCTTCGGAATTCAGCTTCAGCATCTTGAACAGGCGGCTGTGCTGCCTTGCCAGCCAGCCTTTCTGGCGGTCTATAAACTGAGAACGGGTATCGGGGTCATCGACAAAACTGCGGATCAGGGCGCTCCTTCTTTCCTTCGGGTCTTCCGGAATTCCCTCCACCAGCTTATCCTTTTCTTTCTCCAGGCTTTCAGTCAGATTTGATATATCGTATTTCAGCTCTGAGATAATCGAGTCGCGGTCCCTTATTTCGTTCCTCAGCAAAGCCGCTTCCCTTCTGAGAGAAGAAAGTTCCCCCTCCATTTGCGAAAGTGCAGTGTTCTCTGCTTTGAGTTCGAGCATCTCTGACCTGTAAGCACGCATCTGCGTGAACGACCATAAGAAAAGCCCGGCAAAAACAACTGCAATACAGAACGCGGCGGCAGTCAAAACGGAATTACTGTTTTTCATCGAAGCGCCTCCTCCTTTAAGTTTAACGTGGATCCGTGAAATTCCCCTGACGGCGCGGATGCGAAGTTATTCAGCACGACGGCGCAGCGCCTGCGCTGGCAACGCGGTTCACGCGGAGTTTTGAAACTGGCTCAAAAAAGAATTTAACTGTGTTTTTCCGGTTTTCAAGGCCGACCCGCCCGGTATTCAAAAAAACAAGCTGCATAAAGCGCGAGATTTGAAGGAACGGCGGTTTCATTATTTCCCGGATTAGCTATAGTAGACTGATTTTCCGGCCTGCACTTTTGCAGTCCCGCAAACAACAGAAAATGGATCAGCCCGGATTTTTCATGAATTTCCGGCGCTGTAGCCGCCAGGCGGCGATTATCTTATATTCATATAGATTGAGGAGAACAACTTTGAAACACAACTACGACTGGAAAACAAAGAGAGAAAAAAACGCATTTCTGGCGCTTGAAGATGGAACCGTATATCGCGGTGTGTCCTGCGGCGCGGATGTGGACAGCCAAGGGGAAGTCGTCTTCAACACCGGAATGGCAGGATACCAGGAAATTATCAGCGATCCATCCTATGCCGGGCAGTTCGTGACAATGACATACCCCGAGATAGGCAGTACCGGCGTGAATTCAGCGGACATGGAATCCGAAAAGTTGTTTCTGAACGGTTTTATAATCCATGAGATGAACGAAGCAAGCAACTGGCGTTCGGAAAAAAGCCTGAGCGAGCTGCTGCGGGAATTCGGGATCCCAGCCATATCCGGGATAGACACCCGTGCGCTCACAAGTAAACTTCGGTCTTCGGGCACGATGAAGGGATATATGTCCTGCCGAGCCGGCGCTGTAGCCGAAGAAGAGGCCGTCGCCAAGGCCGCCGCATGGGAAGGTCTGGACGGACAGGATTACGCCGCCAGGGTCACATGCTCCGAAGCCTATGACTGGGACCCCGATGCCGGCAGGAGTACAAGCTGGGGATTCCCCGAAAAGGCCCCTGAGCCAGAGTACAGAATAACAGCCTGCGACTTCGGCATAAAATGGAACATTCTCCGTTCTTTAAGACAGAGCGGCTTCGATGTCAAGGTCGTTCCGGCATCAACAACGTCCGAGGAAATCCTTTCCGGCAAACCCGACGGCGTTTTCTTTTCAAACGGCCCCGCGGACCCCGCCGCGGTCTCGTATGCCGTGGCAGCCGCAAAAGAACTCGTCGGAAAAGCACCGATAATGGGGATATGCCTGGGACACCAGATACTTTCTCTGGCATGCGGCGCCGACACCTACCGCCTAAAATTCGGGCATCACGGATGCAACCACCCCGTGAAAAATATACTCGAAGATAAAATTGAGATCACGTCCCAGAACCACAACTTCGCGGTAGCCCCGGACAGTATCCCGGACTGCCTCGAATTGACACATATAAATCTCAACGACAATACGGTTGAGGGTGTAAGACACCGTTCCGAACCCATGTTCGCGGTACAGTATCATCCTGAAGCCGGACCCGGACCGCACGACCCGTTCTACCTGTTTAAACAGTTTCGGGAACTGATTGAACGCTGACAAAGATCATGGGGGCCCGCACCTTGATTCATGTATCGAATAGCGGTCCGCTACTTCGAGTTTGAAAATGAATGATCGCGTGTTTCATAAAATATCCGGATTGAGAAATGAGATATCCGCGGTTTTCGACCTCTATCCGTCGGCCCTGGTCTTTATCTCTCTGATCACGGGGGTTCTGCCAGTCGTTTTCGCCGGCCCCGTCCCGGTCAAGATCACCGCTGTCCTCTCTTCTGCCGTGTTGCTGTTCCTCCTGGCGTCCCGGAAGATCTTCGCACGCTTCGTCTTGTTCGCGCTTACAGGCGCGCTGCTTGCGCTGCTGAGCGACTGCCGGGGAACAGGTCACTATGAATCGCATCTTAGCGGCAAAGCCTGCGGCGGTGTTGTCGAAGGATATCTTGCCGATCCTTCCTGTGCCGCGGATTCAATCTACGGGCTCCCGCCGCCGCGTTTCATGAAATTCGAACTTGAAAAATATGCGGTCGCGCCCGGCGCCCCGCTGAAGGATATTCACGGCCTGGCGGTCATAGATACCTACGGATTCTCCCCTGAAAAAAGTTTTGAATACGGCAACCGCGTAAAGATGCGCGGCGCGTTCTATCTGCCCGAAAAAGCGGCCGTGCCCGGCGCTTTCAGCTTCCGCGACTACCTTAAAAGTAAAGGGATCGAAAGAATCTTCGTCCCGGAAACAATCGAGATTCTTCCGGGCCGCGGCGGAAGTTTCCTGTTCCATCTGGTACTTGAAACCAGAAACCGCCTGATGGCGAGACTCTGCCGGGGAATGGAGGAGCACTCGCAAAAAATGATGCTCGCAGCTATATTTTTTGGTTGCAGGCAGGGACTGCGCACTTCTGAAAAAAGCGCCTTTCTCAGAAGCGGCACAATACATATCTTCGCAATAAGCGGTCTGCATGTGGGTATGCTCGCGCTTATACTGCTTCTTGTTCTGCGGCCTTTCCGTTTCCGTATAAGATATTTGCTGCTGCCCGTTCTGCTCTTTCTATACGTGATGACTACAGGGTGGCAACCATCTGCCGTCCGCGCTTTTCTCATGATCGGCATTTGGTCTCTACAGAAGGCATTTTTCAGGAAGTCGGCGCCACTTAACGCCGTTTTCCTGGCGGCTTCCATTATGCTCCTCTTCAACCCGAAAACCGTTATGAACCCGGGTTTCCAGTTCTCATTTGTCCTTGCCGGATTCCTCGTGGCCGGCTGGAAAAATACCGGCCGCTGGATCCGGGCGCTGCACGAAAAAAACCTGTGGATTCCATCCGGGACCCTGCTCCCCGTACAGCGCGGATACGGGAACTTTGCGGGAAAGGCCCTGACCGCTGTTCTGACCGGATTGACCGCGTGGCTTGCGAGTCTCGGACTCGTCCTTTACCACCAGGGCCTCTTCATCCCGGCCTCGCTTCCTACAAATCTGATGGTTCTTCCCCTTCTGTGGCTGCTTTTCCTGATAGCGCCGCTCAAAATACTCTTTGCTTTTCCGGAAGTCTCGGCGCCCTTCGATTTTATCATCTCGGTAATCCTGGATCTCATTTCAGGCTTCGCCGGGATCACTGCCGAGTCGGCAGGAAGCTTTTTTCTTAAAAGCCCGTCCCTGCCCCTGTTGCTCCTGTACTATCTGGCGCTTGCACTGGCGCTGAACGCGAAACGTCCCAAACCCGTACTGGGATTTTCAATGCTTCTGGCAGCGGCGATCACATTCTGGAGCGCCGTGCCGCCCGACGGCGAAATCTGGGTCAGCGTCGCCATGGTCGTCGTGCTCTTTATCACCGGCGCGTATTACTT
>CAZGYO010000254.1:1758-4306 GCA_964530455.1 uncultured Victivallales bacterium | reverse complement strand
TTTTTGGTCATCATGCCTCCTGGCCGGTTTTAAAACTCCGCGCCTGTCCGCGTGCCTGCCTGAGCGACTACGTTCGCAGTCAGGCGACACACAGGCCCTCGGCCACTGGAGAGTTTTAAATTGGCTCTTTCATCTAAACATTATTCCGACAAACATGGCTGACGACACTACAAAGACTGTTTCTGATAGGTTTCGCACGGTTACCGATACAACGTATAACGCGGAGGTAAAACGTTTTTTCTGGCGCAACTACCTGGCACACAGCCTGGAGGGGGGGTTATACATAGGCGGGATCGCATTCCTTGCCAAAGAGACGGTAGTGCCGCCCATGATCAGAGCCCTTGGAGGCTCCGATATACTCATATCAATAATGCCCTCCCTGATGTTTATCGGCATGACTCTTCCGCCGCTGCTGACTTCCTATTCTATCGAGAAACTCGACAACGTTATGCCGCTGGTAAAGATTACAGGTTTTTTCCAGCGTCTGCCTTACCTTGTGGCCGGGCTTATGCTGCTTCTGGTGGGGAAATCCCATCCGAGCCTGACCCTCGCTGCGGTTGTCTTGGCGCCTCTTGTCTCGGGAATGGCCGGCGGCAGCGGCTTTCCGGGCTGGCTCGAACTTGTCGCGAAGACAATCCCGTCGCACAGGCGCAGTTCCTTATGGGCGATAAGGCTGATCATCGCTCTGGGCGTAGGGATCGGCGCCGGATTCGCTGTAAAAGAGATACTGCAGGTTTATCCCGGCGTCATCGGGTACGGCCTTCTCCATCTCTGCTGTTTCGGGTTCCTGGTTATCAGCTATCTGATTTTTATCACCATCCGGGAGACCAATATGCCGCAACAGAATGAGAAACTGCCCTCCAGCATTTTCCAGCACCTGGGCGATATACCGCGTCTGGTAAAGGCGGATTCACAGTTTTCGCGTTTTCTGGCGATACGTTTCCTTCTGACGGGTATTTTTGTCATGCTTCCATTTCTGTCGATCCACGCACTGGACAGTACAGGCGCCCAGGAACACTTTGTGGGATATCTGGCGTCGCTTACCTGTACCGGGGGAATACTGGGAAACCTTCTTGCCGCGTATCTCGGGGACAGGCACGGGGGGAAAGTCCCACTTCTGATAGGCAGCATACTTATGATCGGGGTATGTGTCGCCGCCATTTTCAGCCAAGGCGTGCCGGCTTTCTCAACGCTGTTTTTCTTTTTCGGATTCTCTTTCTACATCAATAAAGTAGGTGTCGCCACGCTCAATATCGATATATGCCCCGAAACCGGAAGGCGAAGGACATACATGTCGCTGGTCAACGCCGTAAGCTGTCCGGGCATGCTGCTCGCCGCACTTATATGCTGGTTGATAAGGATATCGTTCGGGGCATTCTGGCCCGCCGCGCTTTTCTCGGCTGTAATGCTGGCGATTTCCGTTGCAATACTTCTTACAATCCGCGAACCTCGCATATTTCCCAGTCCGCGCGCCGCCGGGGAATAGGCCATATATTTCAGAAAGCCAGTGTGCTGTAGCAGCGAGGCATCCCTTTTTTCTTTGTCTACGATTCAGATTCGGTAAAGCCGAATATGAATTAGTGCAATGGCTTTGCCCTCAGGGTGAAAAATCTTCTATTCCTTTAAATTACATTTTGTAATTTTGAAAAATTCATATAACCTGTTAATAAAAAGGTTATTAACCCTAAAATATCGATTTTTCATGAAATAACGGGGCTAATAAATCCACGGCACGTTGTGGCAACTGCCATTCAGGTTAAAAAAGGCCGGTCCCGCTTTTTTCGGGAACCGGCCTTCTGGTCATGTGGCATTATGCCGGGTTCATGCCTGTAATGCCGCCTTGATATCCTCTTCCGGCGTCGCAACCGGCATGATATTGAATTTATCGACGAGGACCTCGAGTACCGCGGGGCCCACGAAGGCCGGCAGACTGGGTCCCAGCCTGATATCTTTTATGCCTAGGCTGAGCAGGGTCAGCAGAATAACTACCGCCTTCTGTTCGTACCATGACAGGATAATCGAGAGCGGGAGTTCGTTCACTTCGCACTCAAATGCTTCGGCAAGCGCCAGCGTGATCTGAATCGCGGAATACGCATCGTTGCACTGTCCGACATCCAGAAGCCGCAGAATACCGCCGATATCTCCGAACTCGAGTTTGTTGAACCGGTATTTGCCGCAGGCAAGGGTGAGGATCACACAGTCCTGCGGAATCTTTTCCGCGAATTCTGTATAGTAGTTTCTGCCGGGTTTTGCCCCGTCGCATCCTCCGACCAGGAAGAAATGGCGTATTGCGCCTGACTTGACGGCATCGATGACAGTGTCCGCGACGGCCATGACGGCTTCGTGTCCGAACCCGACAGTGATTTTCTTTTCGGGTGCGTCTTCCGCGAAGCCCTCAGCGTTCAGTGCGGCTTCTATAGCCGCGGAGAAATCGCCGTCAGATATATGTTTCACGCCGGGCCACTGTACGAGTCCGCTTGTGAAGATGCGGTCCCTGTAGCTGTCTTTAGGTTTCTGGATACAGTTTGTGGTCATTACGATAGATCCG
>CAZGYO010000254.1:0-1748 GCA_964530455.1 uncultured Victivallales bacterium | reverse complement strand
CTTACGCTGGTCCTGCCACGCCCCGCCGTAGTTGCCGACGAGGTGCGGGTACTTTTTGAGTCCGGGATAAGCCATGCACGGAAGCATCTCGCCGTGGGTATAGACATTGACGCCTTTACCTTCCGTCTGTTGCAGGATAAGGTCGAGATCCCGCAGGTCATGTCCGGAAACCAGCAGGGCTTTCCCTTTTACCGGGCTTACCCTTACGCTTGTGGGTTCCGGGTTGCCGTATGCCCCGGTGTTTGCTTTGTCGAGAAGTTCCATTACCCGAAGATTGACTTTGCCGCATTTCATATTCATGCCGACCAGGGCGTTGATATCCGACGGGTTTCCGGAGAGAAAGTCCAGCGCTTCATGGAAGAATGCGTAGACTTCCGGATCCTCCTGTCCGAGTATCCGTGCGTGATCGGTATAGGCCGCGGCCCCTTTGAGACCGTATGTAAGCAGTTCCTGGAGCCCGGCGACGTCAGGGCCGAAGCTCTCGAGACGCTTCAGGATGCCGATTTCTGAAGCTTTCCGAAGCATTGAATCAATGTCCTCACCCGGATCGAATCCGGCGGGACCGTTCAACTCCTCGGGAACCTTGCCATTTTCGGCGCATGCATCTTCGTAGAGTGTTTTAGCCTTTTCACGTACAGTGACTGCTTTGCCGACGAGACCGGCGATATCCGATTCGTCGAAATTGACGTTTGTAACGGTTGTGAAAAGAGCTTCGACTACGAACACATCGATCTCGCGGTCGGTCTCTCCGAGTTCTCCGGCTCTGTGCGCATACTGGGATATGCCCTTGACTGTATGCACAAGCAGGTCTTGCATCTCAGCGGTTTCGGGTGCCTTTCCGCAGACTCCGAAAGCAGTGCAACCTTTTCCGTTCGCGGTTTGTTCACATTGATAACAGAACATGGTGGATTCCTCCTGTTTTTCTATTTGGCCTGAACAGTGTCCGGCCTGTTTTTTTACGAATACAGACGTTCCGCCAGCTTTCTGCCGGCGGATGTCCTGAATGTTTTTTCGATAATTTCTTTTCTCCTTTCCGTGTCCTCAGCCGATATCTCTTCAGGAAAATTCACAAGTCGGTCGGCGTCCCAGATCACCCTGAATTCAGGGGAGTCAATCCCTCCGCTGTGGTGATGGGCTATTATCTCCAGCACCCCCTTTCTTTTTTGGGGAGGAAACGAGATTTTGTCCAATATTTCCGCCGCTATCGCCGGGCCTTCAATCTCCTGGTATTTACCGGCAGTCGACGAATATTTACGCTCGCACTCGTGAATTCCTATATCATGCAGGACTGCTGCCGCGATGACCACGCGCACGTTGGCCGCTTCCTTTGCCAGGATGTCTTCGGCAAAGCGCATGACGTTTAAGGCGTGCTTTATTCTCCGGGTGTCCCCGCCGAACACCGCCTTCATCTCGGCTGTCAACAGATCCTTCAACTTCTTCATGACTGTTCCGCTCTCAGCATCAAGAGCAGCATTTTGAAAGGTTTTTCCGCTGTCAGTGAATGGGGTATGCCTGCCGGCATGAGCAGGCACTGCCCGGAGGAAACCCTGTATTCGTCTCCGGCCACGGTGAAAACGCCTTCGCCGTCGATGACGTGGACGAACGCGTCGCAGGGGGCGCTGTGTTCACTCACCTTCTGTCCCTTGTCCAGGGCGAAAGCCGTTATGCTTCCGGAATCGTGTTCGGAAAGCGTACGGCTTACGATGGAGTCGCCGGCGTACTCCACGAGTCCGGCTGTATCCATAACT
>CAZGYO010000253.1:0-4320 GCA_964530455.1 uncultured Victivallales bacterium | reverse complement strand
GTGAGACGGTGGCGAAACACCCGGTGGATATCCTTGACTATATGATCACCTCCAATCACGTTCACTTGTTGCTCTGGGCGCCGGATACGTCTTCGGTCTCTGCGGCAATGCAGTACCTGCAAGGAGCGACTGCCCGAGATTATAACCGTCGCAAGAAACGTGAAGGGTCTTTCTGGACTGGCCGCTTCCGTCCGACCCTGATCCAGGAAGGCTGCCATCTCAGTCGCTGTCTGTTTTATATCGGAATGAATATGCTCAGGAACAACGTTGTAACTCATCCTTCTCAGTGGCATTGCAGTGGTTATAATGAACTGGTCGGCAAAAAACAACGCTATCGGATAATCAATCAGAAGAAACTGCTGCGTTGTCTCTTTTGGGGTGATGACCTTCAGGGGTTTCGGAAATGGTATGTGGCAACCATGGAGGAAAGTGTTGATGATCATCATCTGGTCAGGCAACCGATCTGGACTGAATGCGCCGCAGTTGGTGATCTTGAGTGGATTGAGAAGCTGGCATCAGAATATTCCATTGGTCAGAAAGAGATTATCTCCTACCAGCCGCGTCCTTATCAATTGAAAGCAGAAGCGTCGGAAGCTCATGAAATCAGAGAGGAAACACCAAGTTACGGTCTTAAGATCACTGCCAACAATATAAGAAGTTTTGTCAAAAGAATAAGCAACAAAACAGCTTAAAGAGCCAATTTCAAAACTCTCCGTGACCGCGCGGCCTGCCATTTTGGATGCGAGGGCACGGCATGGGCTACGGCAAAAAAATGGCGGGCACAGACAGTTGATGGCATGCACCAGCCATTTCACAGCAGCTTATCAGCTACATCGAGAATATCTTCGACTTTAGGGAGAAAGGCTTCCTCGAGTGTATATGCCTGCGGCGCTATGCCGTTCTCGGCGCCGAGCTTGAGAACGGGCGCGTCTAGCCAGTCGAAGCAGTCGGCGACTATTCTGGAGACGATCTCCCCGGTAAAACTTCCTATATCAACGCACTGGCTGACCACCATGCACCGTCCGGTTTTTCTAACCGATTCGTATATTGTCGCGGTATCCAGAGGAACAAGCGAGCGTATATCGATCACCTCCGCGGAGACACCGGAGTCCTCCAGTATGTCCGCCGCCGCGAGGGCATCGGGTACAGCCGGCCCCCATGAAACAATCGTCAGATCCGATCCGGTCTTCGGCACAGAGGCCTGGCCGAGCGGAATAAGGTATTCCTCTTCCGGGACTGCCGCCTTTTCGTTATACAGAAGCTGCCCCTCGACGAAGACAACAGGATTGTCGTCACGGATGGCGCTCTTGATAAGCCCTTTGGCGTCGTATGCGTTGGACGGATAGACTACGTATGTGCCCGGAATATGCGCGAAGACCGATTCGAGTGACTGCGAGTGCTGTCCGCCGTATCCTTTCCCTCCGCCGACACTGCAGCGTATGACCAGCGGCACGGTTGTAGAGGCTCCGGTCATGTAGTGCCATTTTGCGGCCTGGTTTGATATCTGGTCCGACGCCATCAGCGAAAAATCCATGTACATCAGTTCCGCGACCGGCCGGTACCCCGTCATTGCCATTCCTACGGCGGTCCCGCATATGCAGGCCTCGGATATAGGCGCGTTGAACACACGGTCGCGCCCGAACGCCTCCATAAGCCCCTTGCTCATCTTGAACGCGCCGCCGTAGTCTGCAACGTCCTCGCCGTAAAAGACTACCCGCCTGTCTCTGAGCATCTCCTCCATCACACCCTCTTTCAACGCGTCGCGGTATGTTATTTCGCCGTCGGCGTTCCTTTTTATTTCTGGAAGACCGGCTTTTGTCTCAACCTTGTTGTAGGGTGCGGGAACGAACTCGCATACGCTGTCGGTATACATATATTTGATTACGTCCGCGGGATCCGGGTCTTCTGAATCCGCGGCTTTCCCGGCGGCGTTCTCGTTCCTTTGGGCGACGCATTTTTCAAGCGACTCGAGTTCCTTTTCAGTCGCGATGTCGGCTCCGAGGAGGCGTTTGCGGAATGTATCGACCGGATCGACTTCCTTCCAGCGGGCTTCCTCGTCGCGTGTCCTGTACTCGTTTCTCGGGTCGGACAAAGAATGCCCGTAGTGCCGGTAGGTATCGAGTTCAAGCAGCACGGGCCCATGGCCGGCGGCTATCTTCTTTTTTGCGCGTATCACGGCTTCGCGGACAGCGAGTACGTCCATCCCGTTAACCACTTCCGCGTTCATGTTGTCATCGTCGAATCCGGCGCCTCTCCTGGCAAGGTAGTCGACCCCGTTCACTTCGCCATCGGCCCGGCCCGTCATCCCGAAATGGTTGTTGACGACGCAGTATATGACCGGCAGCCCTCTGGAGGTCTCGGCCATGCCTGAAGTGAACTGGTCCTGAGCTGCCCAGTTGAGTGATTCCAGCACGACGCCGTTGGCGTACGCGCCGTCGCCCGCAAAACAGCATACGACGCTGTCTTTTTTCCGGTCGTCGATCCTGCATGTCATTCCCGCGCCCGTGGCGATAGGCACGCCGCCGCCGACTATTGCGTTGGCGCCGAGGTGCCCGATCCGGAAGTCGGCTATATGCATGCCGCCTCCGCGTCCTTTTCCGTATCCGGACTCCTTGCCGAAGAGTTCGGCGATGGTCCTGAAGACATGATCTTCCATGACGGCTTCGAGAAGTTCCTTTCCCTTGAGCGAACTGAATTCAGGGCAGCGTTCCTTTAGCTGCTCCGCGTTCATGCGCCGGATCGCGAAATAGCCTTTCGCAATCGAATCGCCGTGTCCCCGGTGGGTCGATGTTATGTAGTCGGCGGCCGAAAGCATGGAACATGCCCCCGACGCAGTCGCCTCCTGGCCGATAGACAGGTGGGTTGGCCCCCGATACTCGTAATCGGAGATGCGTTCGTATGCCCCCGTCCGCAGCTTGAGTATCATTTCCTCGAACTCGCGAATCACAAGCATGCACTCGTAGAGTTCAAGGGCTTCTTCTTTTGAGAGTCCATTGTCGAGTTCGTCTTTCAGATCAAGCCCGTAGCTGTAGGCATCGATTGTCTTGAACTTGATCTTTCCCGGTTTGAAGTCCGGGCCCAGATCGCTGTAGTAGTTGCTCATCTTGCTTCCTTTTCGGTAACGATTATCTTTACACCCTTTTTTCTGAGGGCCTTTGCGAATTTCGCGGATACACCGCGGTCGGTGACCAGGATATCTATATCCGAAACCTTACCGCTCGCGGCGAACGATGAAAGCCCCAGCTTGCTGCTGTCCGCGAGAAGGACGACCTTGCCGGAGCGCTTCATAACTATCTCTTTGGTGTGCGCTTCGGCGGGGTCAGTCGTTGTCATTCCCTGTTCAAGACTGAAGCCTATTGTACCCATGAACGCCTTGCCTATATGTATCCTCTCTATCACCGGATCGGTCAGCACCCCGACGAGTGTCCTGCTGAGAGCGCGGAACTCGCCCCCGGTGATAATAAGTCTGTGCCCCGTTTCCATCAGTCCGGCCGCGGCCATTATAGAGTTCGTGACTATTGTGAGATTTTTCCTCCGCCCAAGCATCTTGGCCAGGATAAGAAGCGTGCTGCCGCCGTCGATGTATATCTCGTCGCCGTCGTCGATAAGCCCGAGCGCGGCTTCGGCGACAAGCTTTTTCTCTTCGGGCATTACCTCCTGTTTCTCCGCGAAGACCGGCTCGCTGCGAAGCACTTTCTCACGCACGGCGCCGCCGTGTATCCGGCGGAGCAGGCCACGGTTTTCCAGGTTCGACAGGTCCCGCCTCACGGTCGCCTCGGAGACGTCCAGTATCCTGCCGAGTTCCGAGATCGTCCGCGCTTCCTCGCCCATCTCCCTGAGGATCAGGTTTTCGCGTTCCGCGGAAAGAAGTCTTCTCTTTTTACGAGTGCTTTTCAACACGAGCTCCGTTTAATTATGATATAGTCTGCCATGTTTTGATTGATTATGCAAGGTTTTGTCGGGATTAATTCCCGATTTTTACGTGCCGAAAAACTGGAAAAAGTGTTGTACGAGGTAAAGAGTAAGGTACATATTCAGCAAATCACATTTACATGGGGTATATCGATGGACAACGCGTATCTGATGCGGAAAGCGATGGAGACGGGAACGGTTATTCCCGCGTTCAACATTCCGTATCTTCCTATGATGAAGTCGGTGGCTCAGGCTCTGCGCGACACACAGACAATGGGTTTTATAACGGTGGCGGAACTTGAACTGCGGAAATTTGAGTCCGGGAGCCTTGAAGCTGTTTATGCTGAATACAGCAAGGTAAAGGACGAACGCTACAGCCGCCTGCACCTTGACCACGTGCCTGTTATC
>CAZGYO010000252.1:0-4324 GCA_964530455.1 uncultured Victivallales bacterium | reverse complement strand
CCTGTCTGCGTGCGACGCACAGGCAGGCGGCCACGGAGAGTTTTGAAATTGGCTCATAATAAAAAAACGATGCTTTTCAGGAGCGTCGCTTCGCTCCGAAGAGTGTTTAAATTAATCCGGATTAGGTGTTCAAATTAACCGGAATCCGCAATTGGATCACAAGATAAGAAAGTACAAATTATAACAATGAAGATTTTAAATTTTTTACCCAAAGGGCAAAGCCGGCGCAACACCTCTGACTTCTTGTTAAGCATTTGCAGTAATTGCTACAGCACCATGCTGAACAGCTTCGCATCCGCGCCGCACTGGCTTCGTGAAACAAGCTGGTTAATAGTATTTCTGGCCGGGTTTTCAGTATTTTCTGACAATGCCGTTCCCGATTTTCTGGACAGCGCGGAGGTATTGAAGAGCGCGGAATCGGTTACGCGGGAAGCCTATCCGAACGCGGACGAAGTCCTGGTTGACGACTACATAGTCATGGATTACAGGAAAGACGGCACATCTGTGACCTACGATGATACCTTCCTGAAAATACTTACCGAGAAGGGCAGACGCGACAACCAGGCGCTCTCCTTTCATTTCACGGCCCCTTACTCACGGGTAAAGCTTCTCAAACTCGAGATCATCAGGCCCGACGGGAGCACGGCGCCGGTCGATTTCGAGTCACAGAGCCGGATCATGGTCGAAAGCGGCCAGATGGATTCCAACATATTCAACCCGAATGCCAAAGTCTTGAAGGTGAACATTCCCGGGCTTCAGGCCGGGGATATTGTCAGATACGTGTTCAAGCGCGAGGACGTGAAGACGCGCGTGCCGGACACCTGGAGTGAGTACCAGGTACTTGAATACACGAGCCCGATAAAGCGCTATGTGCTGGAGGTGAATGCTCCAGAAAAACTGCCGTTGAAACACAAAGTAATCCGCGACAGGATACCGGGATCAATCAAGTACCGTTCTGAAAAGACCGATACCGGCGCCAGGCATACATGGGAGATAAAAGATGTTCCCAGGATCTACAGGGAACCTTCTATGCCCCCTCTCTATTCGGTTGTACAACGGCTGCTTCTCAGCACGGTTGGTTCATGGGAGGACATTTCCATCTGGTACTGGAACCTGAGTCTCCCGCACCTTGAAAAGACCACCCCGGAAATGAACCGGAAAGTCGATGAACTGGTTTCAGGGCTGGAGACACCGATGGATAAGATAAAGGCGGTTTTCAGGTTTGTCTCGCAGGATATCCGATACATGGGTATAACCACGGAGGAAACCGCGCCCGGATACGAACCGCACGATGTCTCCGTTACATTCAAAAACCGATACGGGGTATGTCGCGATAAAGCCGCGCTGCTTGTGGCGATGTTCCGGATAGCGGGATTTGACGCGTACCCGGTGCTGATAATGAACGGCCCGAAAAAGGATCCGGAAGTGCCGAATCCGTATTTCAATCACGCGATAGCCTGTGTGCAGATGGAGGACGGGAGCTATCTTTTGATGGATCCCACAGACGAGAATACAAGAGAACTGCTTCCGGCATATCTCTGCAATAACAGCTATCTTGTAGCGAAACCCGAAGGGGAGACGCTTAAGACATCGCCTGTGATTCCCGCGGAGAAAAACATGATGCAAACAGACACCCGCGCCGTGTGGGACGGAGAAAGGGTCAACTGTGAGACGCAGATGCGTTTCGAGGGGATAAACGATGGCGCGTACAGGGGATATTTCGCGGGTCTGGAACCTTTGCAGCGCAAACAATTTTTTGAGAGAGTCTTGAAACGAGTTCTTCCGGGAGCGGAGATATCCGGGTTTACTCTTCTTCCGGATGATATCCGGGACACATCGATTCCGATGACGGCGCGGATTACTTATTCGGCTCCGGACATAATAGTGAAAGGCGGCGGGAAAGCCCTGCTTTCAGTGCCATGGGTGGGCGAAAGGTTCGGAATTGTAAACTTTATCCTCGGTAACACCGGGCTTGAAAAAAGGAAATACCCGTTTGTCACCGATATCGCGTGCGGGGTTCGGGAAAAACTCGAACTCAAACTTCCTCAAAGCGTCGGTGCCGACCTGTCAATTCCTGGAAACGTGAATATTGACAGGGGAGGTGTGGCATGGAGCCAGTCATTGTCACTGGACGGCCGTTCGATGCTGGCCGAGGGCAGTTTCAAACTCAAATCCGTCGAGTTTTCGCCTGAAGAGTACCTTATTCTTAAAGAGATTCTGAAAAAGACGGAGCGTGAAAGAAGAAAAAGGCCGGTCTTCGAGTCTGCACCGTCGATTACCGTGGACGCGGACGCGGTGTTCGAGCGGGACGACACGGTACTGCGTATTGATTCGGCGGACAGCTGGACGGAGACGAGGAAGGTCAGAAAGAAGATACTTTCATACGCGGGGAAAAAGAAAAACTCAGAACTGAAATTCCGTTTCAATCCCGTTTGGGAGGATGTGGAGGTCAGGGACGTCAAAGTGTTTACTGCGGACGGTTCAGAGATAGATTTAAGGGACGAGGAAGTGAATCTGATGGACCAGGACTGGACGGGAGGGGCCCCGCGATATCCGCCGGGGAAAATACTTGTGGTAAATATGCCGGGGGTGGATATTAATTCCGTGCTGGAATACACAGTGGTCAGGAGTTTTCGGAATCAGCCTTTTTTCGAGCACACGCATCTTATGAAAGGTTCACAGCCGATAATATCCAGATCCCTGAAACTGGAGGGCGCCGTGAATTTGCCTGGACTTAAAACCGGGGGGATGGATATAGACAAACTTGCCCGTGAAGGAACGCGGACCTGGCGTGCCGAAAATGTCGAGATGGTGAAATCCGAGCCTTCGATGCCGCCTTCCTGGTCGCATCTGCCCGCGGTGATACTTTCCTCGGGAGACTGGAGGGCGTATTCAGAAGAACTTTCATGTGTTCTTGAAAAGAAGGCCGAGCCGGGAAAGGAATTGCGTGCGCGGGCCGCTGAACTCCGAAAAAAGTTTTCCGGTGACAGGAAACGGCTTCTTAAAGGGGTCAGGGATTTTGTTGACCGCGCGGTGAAAAATGCGGGTCCGGGCTTTACAGAACTTCCTCTTTCTGAACTCAGCAGCGCGGATACCACACTCAGGGACGGATACGGGAACAACGCCGATAAGGCGATACTGCTTTATTCGCTCCTTTCCGAAAGTGGATTCAGCCCGGAATATGCTCTTTTTTCAAATATCCCGGACCTTCCGTCACTGAGAAGCAACATTTCGGAGCTTCCGCGCCGGCATATCTTCAGCAGGATTCTCGTAAGCGTCCAGATGGACGGCATGCCGGTGTATCTGGGACTCGGATCCCAGTACGGCGTGCCCGGCGCGCTCCCGCGGGAGGGAAGGATTGGACTTTCCGTTTGCGAAGGCGGGCTTCTCTCCGTCGGGCCCGGGCGCGATCTTGAGACATCCACGGAAACAGACTACGAGATCAGCCTGGAAGAGGACGGGACGGCGCGGATAGATGTCACAAACATATATTACGGCTACAACTACGGGAGTATGAACAGGAAGTACTCGGAGATGCCTCCCGAAGAGAGAAGGAGACACCTGCAGAAAATCGCGTCGATTGTCAGCCAGTCGGCGCGGGTGGAAGGGAAACTGGAAACAGATTTCTCTTCTTATCCCGGAAAAGTCTCTTACTCGTTTACTGTTCCCGGATATGCTGTGGTCGACGGCAGGTTCATGTATTTCGAACTTCCGGAAGATCTGAGGGGCGTAGTTTCCGCCGGGCTCGACGAAAGGAGCACACCTCTCTATACGGGAAATTTTTACAGAAGGTCAATAAACTGCAGAATCAGCATTCCCGGAAAGACAGGCTTGAAACCGTCGATAGCGCCAGTGGAGAAATTGTGGACGCTACCCCGGAATGCGGGAACCGTCATGAGTTCCTCACGCTGGCTCGAAGCGGAAAACATCTTGCTGGTCTCGCAGAATGTCCGCCTGCTGCCTGCCATTATCCCGCCATCGAAATACGACAAGATAAAAAGTATCAGCCGCGAGAGTTCACACGACGACACAAGAACTGTACTCTTCGAAAGAAAATAATCCCACGCTTTAAGAAAACCCCTGACCCGCTTATTTCACGTAGCCGGTGCGGTAAAAATATTTTCACAAACACGGGAATTCACGAAAATCATTCGGTATCTGGTTTTGAAATTGGCTCTGAAAAAAAAACCGGCATTGACATGTTTCCATGAGGCCTGCGCCCGATGACCCCCGTTATTTCATGAAATATACGGGTGAGCACGGTTTCGGCCTGAACTTCCCATTAATTTCTATAACTACACTTTAGGTAGAGCTATATCAATCC
>CAZGYO010000251.1:0-4350 GCA_964530455.1 uncultured Victivallales bacterium | reverse complement strand
CCGTCGGCGTCTCCCCGCGTCAACGATTTATCCCGCAACGCCAAGTCCGCCTCCCACATAGATCCGCCCGTCTTTGTCCACCGCAATGCAACCGGGAACCACAGGCATCTGAATCTCCTCCAATACCTTTCCTGAAGAGTCAAGTATCTTGACAGCCCGGTCGCCGCCAACATATATCTTTCCTTCGGGCCCCAGCGCGAGGCATTCGGGACGCTTGAAGCCTGTTGCAACTTTTCCGCTTTCGTCGCACAAAATGATTGAGGGATCGGTCTCGCTGAACTTCTTAAGGTCATAGGTGCTTCTGGACGTGGGACCGCCGGGTCTTTCCCGCATGGCGAAATAGACCGACAACACTGCCAGCGCCAGCACGAAGACCCCGATAAGAAGTCCCGTGGGCGTGAAAAGCGGAGTCGGCGTCTCCTCTTCCTCGACCTCGGCGTTCAGCTGGTTCTCGTCCACATCGGACCTTTTCTTGTGATAAGGACATTGTCTCATATCAACTTGACTCCCTTTACTTTTTTCCTATATCCAGACATTTCATCTTGTACATGTCCCGGACGATGAGTCTGCCTTTCACGAGCGCGAAAGGCCCCCATGAATCGTGTCCGTCCTCGAAAATCTCCGCCTGTCCGAGCTGTTTGTATCCTTGCGCGGTCGCTTCGGCCATTGTCAGCACACCCACATCGTCCATAAGTAGAATAAGCCCGTCGGCTATCATGTAGGGCCCGATCCCAAACTTGTTAGAGGAACCACTCGCCCATATCTCGTTCAGGTCGCGGTCCGCGCATATAAGTTCCTGCCTCGGTTTGGGAATGACGCAGTAGATATTAGCTCCGTAATAGATAGGCGTATGCTGTTCAGCGCCGAATTCACGCGGGCTGGTCTTTTTGATCAGTTCCGGAACAATCTTCCCGTCTTCTTCCTTAAGCTGGATAAGGGCGGCGCGGCAAGCGTATCCGGCAGTGAATACAATCCTTCCATCCCCGATCGGAAGCGGTGACGGCGCCACTGTATGCCATTTGAATTCTGTCGTCTCCCATAGTATCTCGCCGTCCTCCGGGCTTACAGCTACAACCCCCTTGTTTCCGGCGTAGATATACATTTCGGTGCCGTTGAACTCCATCGGAACGACGCTTGCATGGCTCATGGCCGAATCGTGTATGTTGGGTGTCGTCCACGCGATCTCGCCGGTATCAAGCTCGATTGCCATTATAAGTATGTCCGTCCCCCCGGGCGCGAATATAAGTCTGCCGCGATCAACATAAGGGCATTGCCCCGCGTACCAACCGGGAACCTTTGTTCCCATCTGGCTTACAGGGTCAAGCCGCCATTTGAACTCGCCTGTTTCGGCGTCAAGACAGGTCACGTGGCATTTTGGGCTGATAGCGGTCAGGTATCCGCCGGTGATATCCGGCACGGTTCTGCTTATCCCGTGGTTCCGCTTGGTCTCCATTGGATATGAATATTTCCATATATCCTTCCCGTCGTCCAGAGACAGACAGCGTATCAGATCGCGCTGTTGCTCCTCGTCAAAATCGAAAACATACACGCGGCCGGAATCTATTGCGGCGCCCGCGTACCCCTGACCCAACTCAAGCTCCCAAAGAACAGGCGGACCGCCTCCCGGCCAGCTGCGAGCGAGCGGATAGTCTTCTTTGCTGACCGCGTCGCGGTCGGCTCCACGAAAACAGGGCCAGGAACCTTCGACAGAGGAGGCTTTCCCCCCGCCCGTCTCCAACAGAGCGCCTTCCGGGGTTGCCCTGATGACTTCAACCTTTTTGCCTACGGCGCTGCGGACGGATTCCGGTGTCTTGTCCTCACCCGAAAGGCGGGGTGGATGATACGTCCCTCTGACGCGCGTAAGCCATAGCGACAAGGCGAGCACCATAAAAACGGCGCTCAGGGCCGGAAGCCATGTAAAATTGTATTTTTTTACCTTCATAATATCTTGTTTTCAGGCCTGTTTATTATCTGGGAACGTATAGTATATCACTCAAAATCCCTTTGGGAAAGTGTAAAGAGCGCAAAAAATCACTTTTCAGGCAACGGCAGGAAATCTTATCCGCAATTGTCTCCGCCCGCCCGTAACGGAATCTGTTCATTTTCAGCGTACATATTCAGCGATCCCCGTTGACCGGGGTCAGTACGGGACTGTCTTCGAGTGTCTCAGCCCCGACCCCGACGTGGTTCACTGAATATGTCCCGGAGAGTTTTGAAACCGGCTCTCAAGTAAACAGCTTCGCATCCGCACCGGGCCGGCTTCGTGAAACAACCGGGCTAAGGTCTAATGCTGATTGGACAGATATCTGTCGATGTTGTTGGAGACAATAACTCCATAGTTGGCTACGCCGAGCCAGCCGGACATTATAATACCTACCGATCCTGTATGGTATAGACCGGGAACCTGCTCAGGAAGTTCCATGCTGACTTCAAGCCCCTCGAATTTCGTGCCGAAGGATGCTCCGCCGCCATGCAGTGTGTAGCGCCTGAAAGTCGTCGGAGTGGCCGCCTCCGCATGGTCAATCTTTGCCCTGATGTCCGGAACGTATTTTTCCAGAGCCTCGAGAGTGTCTTCGATGAGCCGCTTCTTTGAAAGTTCATATTCCCGCTCTCCGAGATCCTTCCAGTCTTCGTAAAGGGCATTCATCGAGGCGACTATGGTGTAGTCAGGCTCGGAATCCGGCCGTATCTGCGGATAATATACCGAATAGGTCCGGCTGCTGACATTCTTCGACAGGATGCTTTTCGCATCGAATTCCGGATGCGTCGAGGTGAAGAGAAGGTCCCCGATGTAGCCTATCTTTTCGCCTCTTTTAAGTCCTAGATACACCTGGCAACTGCTGTTGTTCAGTCTTACGCCGGCGACTTTTTCGCGAAATTCGCGGTCGAGAACAGACGGGTCTATCCAGTCGTTCACGGTATTTAGGATATTGCCGTTGGAGAGAACCGACCTGCACCCGACTTCTTTCCCATTAAGCACAGCGCCTGAGATTCGGCCGTCTTCCAGGACTACCCTCTCAAGCCTTGTGCCGGTAGCGAAGTCAACGTTGTTACCGGAAAGTATCTTCATCATCATGGTCAGCATCAGGTCTGTTCCGCCCAGAAAGGTGAATACTCCCTTGCTCATGAAGTTGGAAAACACTATTCCATATGTGATGGCGGGCTCATCCAGCGTCGAGCCGTTCGCGTAGGTGATTGGTTCCATCAGGAATCTGACAACATCGTTCCTGCCGGGGAAATACTTTTCGAAAAGCTCCCTGTTCGTCATTGTGATGTCGTCGTAGAAGTTCATCGACTCAAGCTCGTCGTAGAACGCGTCCACTACCCGGCGATCGAGCCCGAAATAAGATACAAGCTTGTCAGTGAAATCCTCGCGGGTGAAAGTGGTGTCCAGCGAAAACTGGGGATTGTCGAAACGTATACTGCGGACACGGACTACGCGGTCGGCCATCTCTTTCGACCAGTATTTGCGCAGCGTCTTCTTCATTCCCGCGGGAAATCCGTGCAGAGCCACGTCGAAGATGTGTCTGCCGCGATGAAAATAAGTGGCCAGGCCCCCCAGTTGAAAATGCTGTTCCGCAAGAAGTACCCTGTGCCCGTTGCGGGCAAGCACGTTGGCGGCGGTAAGCCCGCCGAGCCCACCGCCGGCCACGACGACATCGTAAGATTCCTTTATCTGTTCCGGCTTTATCTTTCCCATATATAAGAGGATGCCCCATTTTCTGTTACTGTCCAGTATTGCGCTCTTCAAAAGAGTGGTCTCATTTCTGGAAATGACAAACATACAAACGGATTATTTCTGAAATTTTATCAATTTCGCATAATGTCCCGAAGCCTCGGGCAGAGAGTATCTCGCGTGCTCGCAAATACGTGGATCCCGATTTCGATTTGGATTCGGATTATCTATCTTTTTGCTTATTTTCAGGGCTGAAAGGCTGTAATCCCATAAGGGCATCGCCCCGGGTATATGTGCCCCAAAAAATATCAAGGGCTGCCAACGTGGTTCACGCGGAGCTTGAGTTTTTAAACCGGCTCTTACGTTTGAAACCAGTCGGTCGTTCTGATATTTTATCAGGGACATAAAACGTGACACAGAAGCAACAAACCGGGTGCGGCGCCGAGATGAAACACGAGAGAGACAGATGGCTGAGTTCAAACGACGAAAAGTTTCTGGCGGACTGCCGCGTGGACGCCTTTCAGGCTTCGGGCCCGGGCGGACAGAAAAAAAACCGGAAATACTCGGCCGTGCGAATTTTGCATATCCCGACCGGGATTGAAGCCACAGCCTCCGAAGACAGGATGCAGTCTGTCAACAAAAAACGCGCGCTGCGCAGACTGCGCATGAAGATC
>CAZGYO010000250.1:0-4375 GCA_964530455.1 uncultured Victivallales bacterium | reverse complement strand
TTATTGAGAGCCGTCTTGATGACTTCAATTATGTATTATTTGATAGCACATCAGTGGCAGATTCAATGCTTGAGAAAGGAAATATTGCAGACAGTGACTGTCTTTTTTCTCTTGCAAAGTTGCATGCAAATAATACCGGAATTATCCCTGATTTTATTTCAGCAGATGATGGTTATTCATCAAAAGCCGGCAGAAAAGCATCTCTTGATTTCGGCGTTTCGGATGTCTGTTTAAGTGGTTCTGTGGGGCACAAGATAACTCCGTCAGAACTTTGGGATAGTGAATCATATATCCTCGGTCGCAAAAAACGTTCAGCCATTGAATCATTGATGTTAATTCCTGTTTTTGCAATTTAACCGCTTCATTTAGCATAAAACCCGGCTTCTTCAGTTCAGGCCAGGATCTCACGTACTTTTTCGATATCATTCCCGATCTGCGTTTTCAGGGATTCGGGCATCGAATAGAAACGTTCCTCACGGATATGCTTGACGAACTCTATCTCGATATCACGCCCGTATATATCGCCATTGAAATCCAGGAGATGCGCCTCTATAAGCGCTTTGTGAGGGTGAAGATGCTTCACGCTCGGGGCTGTCCCGATATCCACCGCCGCCTTGTATTTGCCACCGTCGAGCTTTGCGAAAGCAGCATAAACCCCGCGGGGCGGCACTACCAGGTTTTCGATGGAGATATTGGCCGTCGGGTACCCGAGAAGCGGCGCGCCCTTCATCTCCCCCTTTTCTATTCTGCCCGAAATGCTGTAGTTCCGTCCCAGAAATTCTGCCGCTAACTCAAGTTTTCCCGCGCTTACTGCCCTGCGTACCGCGGTGCTGCTTACGGTCACGCCTTCCAGTTCCAGTTCGGAAATCGGCCTGAACTCGAAGTTCCCTTTATCCGCGAATTTGTGCAGAAGTTCCGAATCGCCCTCACCGTCCCTGCCGAATTTCCATTCGCGTCCGACACATATTCCGCATATCTCCAGACCCGGGCAAATCAGGTATTCGTCCATGAACTCATCCGCGCTTTTTTCGGAAAAAGTCATGGTAAACGGAATAGTCACAACCGCCTCTACCCCGTACTCGGCGAGAAGCTCAATCTTCTTTTCGGGACGCATAAGAAGTTTGACCGGTTCAGACGGATGAAGAACATGCCTCGGATGCGGATAGAAAGTCACCACTGTACGCGCCGCATTATATTTTTCCGACATCTCCGACAATCTTCCAAGCAACCTCTGGTGCCCCCTGTGGACTCCATCAAAGACCCCTATCGCTATCACCGCCCTGGCAATGCCGCGCCGCGACAGCGAATGAACACTGGATACTGCTATCGGGTTACCGGACATTATTTCTTTTCCCGCAAAGTTTTAATATTCGAGCCAATTTTAAAATTCTCCGTGGCCGCCTGCCATTTTGGATGCGAGGCCACGCCTGACTGCGAGCGTAGTCGCTCAGGCAGGCCGATCCGGGAGCGGGCATACCTGCCTGGTCTGCCCCGACCCCGACGTGGTTCACTGAATATGTACCTCGGATTTAATTGACAATATCTCATCCATCATCCTTTTTCCAGCTTGACCGCGACCATTTTTCTGCAATACTATATGCTATGAACTGTTTATCCGCCAGAAAACAGACTGTAAAGCATCTCGGGGCGCTTCTCGTCGCGCTGGCATTGTCCATCGCTATGCTCGGATGCGGCCGCAAAGAAAACGATAAAACCAAAGCGGAAGAGCCCTCGAAACCGGAACTTGACCTTGGCAGTGACTGGGTAGTATACCAGGGAAACCAGTCGCTGACAGGATACAGGGACGCGAAACTCCCTGGCAACCCGGAGATCATCTGGCGAATGGATACCGGCGCACCCACGGAATCTTCCCCCGTCCGCGATGGGAAATGCGTCTACATCGGCAACGACGCAGGTGTCTGCGCGTTAAATGCCGAAGACGGCGCAGTCGTCTGGGAATTTAAAGCAGAGGGCTACTTCACCGGCCCCCCGCTGGTCGTCGAAGGAAAGGTCTTTGCCGGCAACATGGACGGACTCATTTTCGCGCTCGACGCGAAAACCGGCAGGAAACTCTGGACTTTCGAGACCGGCGCAAAGATCGTAGGATCCGCGAACTTCGCAAGAACCCCAGATGGCAATCTCAGGATATATGCGGGTTCACATGACTTTTTACTGTACTGTATAGACGCCGGAACCGGCAAATCAGTATGGTCCTACGAAGCCGAAAACTACATAAACGGAACTCCCGCGCTCTCGGATCGATATCTTGTGTTCGGCGGCTGCGACAGCATGGTCCATGTACTCGACACAGAAACGGGTGTACCCATCGGCAGTATAGGTACGCCGGCCTATATTCCCGGCTCCGCCTCACTGGATGGAGATTTCGCGTATGTGGGAAACTACAACGGCGATATCATCGCCGTCAACTGCGCAAAAAAGACTACCGAATGGCTCTTTGCGGAAAACAGCGCGGCGGTCTACGCAACGCCGGCCGTGGCCGGCGACAGTATAGTCGTCGGCAGTAGCGGCGGGACCATATACTGTCTGTCTAAAAAAGACGGCAGCCTTATCTGGGCACACCAGGCAAAAGGGACGACGGATGTCAGTCCGGTAATATGCGGCAATGAAGTGCTCGCCGCGGACGACAGCGGCAGGATATACATAATGGCGCTCTCCGACGGGGCCGTGCGCTGGAGCCGTGACCTGGGCTCGGCGGCAAGCGGGCCCCCTGCCCTGGCGGGAAAAAGTTTCATCTACGCCACCGAAGACGGTCGCGTCCACGCTTTCGGAGAAAAAAGAGCCACTGAAAAATGAAGATCATCTACATAGTCCCCAGTTCCGGGGGGGTGTTCTACTGCCAGAACTGCATCAGGGACATCTCCATCATAAAGGCCCTGAAAAAGGAGGGGCACGACATCATATCCGTGCCGATGTACCTCCCATCCGAAGTCAAAGAGGAGTCCGGCAAAGGGCCGCCGGTCTTTTTCGGAGCCGTAGGAACATACCTCAGAGAGCAGAGTTCTTTTTTCAGGATGCTGCCGACTTTCGTGCAGCGCATCGTTGATGCGACTCCTTTTCTTACGTTTGCCGCGAAGAAAGCATCTTCTGTACGGGCTCACGGACTCGAGGAGATGACGATTTCAATGCTGAAGGGGAAAAACGGCAACCACCAGGAGGAACTTAAACGTCTTGTATCCTGGCTGAAGACAGAGACGAACCCGGACATAATACACATATCCAACGCGCTGCTTTCAGGGCTGGTGCCGCCGCTCAAGCAGGAGTTCGGCTGCCCGGTGGTCTGTTCCCTGCAGGACGAGATTAACTGGATAGAGGCAATGGAGGAGGAAAGCGCCGACGAGGTCTGGGCGCTCATGACAGAACTCTCAGCTGATATTGACTATTATCTTCCCGTGAGCAGGTATTACGGGGACGCCGTAAGGAAAAAGATGAACCTGCCTGGCAACAAGATGCATCTTGTATATCCGGGCCTTGACTTCGACGGGTATCCAGACAACACTGCTCAGCCTGAAAAACAGGCTATAGGCTACCTGTCAAGGATGTCCTGCTCCTGCGGCCTGGGAATACTTTTCGAGGCGTTTCTCAAGCTTAAAGAAAAAAAGGAGTTCGCCGACCTCACGCTGCACGTAACCGGCGGGCAGACCGGAGACGACATACCGTTTCTTGAGGAACTGAAAAAACGCATTGCATCTGAAAACATAAGCGAGTACGTCTTTTTCCATAAGACATTCGAGAAAGAGGACAGAATAAAATTTCTGTCCTCGCTCAGCGTCCTTTCTGTACCCAACCTGAAAGGCGAAGCTTTCGGACTCTACCTGCTTGAGGCGATGGCATCCGGCGTACCCGTTGTACAGCCCGATATCGGCGCGTTCCCGGAAATTATCGAGATCACCCACGGCGGCCAACTCTACCATCCCAACACCCCCGCGGCCCTGGCCGAAGCCCTGTCGGCGCTTCTTTCCAACCCGCAGGCCGCGCAGGCAATGGCTGAAAAAGGAAGAAAGGCCGTACTTGACGAGTTCTCCTCCGAGCGCTTCGCAAAAAGGCTCATGAACTTTTACGGAAATCTGAATTGAGAATTAAAAGAGAGGTGCCTTATGGGCGGTAAATGGATCAAGCGTATCATTGTATTCATGGCGATCATGACTCTGGCAGTCGGGGCTTTCGCGGCGGACTGGGCCTGGGTTGAATCGGAAAACCTGGCAGCGCTGCCCGAGATGGCATCCACCGGCGCTTGGGGCAACGCGGATATTCTAAGCGGCGGCAAGGTCTTTACACTCAATATCGGCAACCGCGAGATGGAAAGCAGAATTCCGGAAAGCGGCGTGACGCTGAAATACGAATTCGATGCACCGGT
>CAZGYO010000249.1:0-4378 GCA_964530455.1 uncultured Victivallales bacterium | reverse complement strand
CAACCGTTTTTTCTTGTCTACGGAAAAATTCATACCATCATGAAAAATTTAAAAACAAGAGAGCCGGAGCCAGCTTTAAGATTTTCACCAGAAAGGCGAAGTTATTGCGACACATCTGACTTGCTGTGAACCATTTGCAGCAGTTGCTACAGCATCATGCTAACCCTAAATGCGGCAACTGCTTTTTCAGGTGAAGAGCATCGCATCCGCACGACGCCGGCGTTGTGAAACAGCCGGGTGAAAGCCGCATCCGGGACCAGAAAAAAAATGACAAACTCGAAAAACAAAAACATATCATGCCTGCTGCCACCCGCCGCAAAAAAATACCCGGAGAAAACCGCCGTCACCGCATTCAGCCACGGCAACATCGTCTCAGCCTCCTATCCGGAAATTGAACGCCTGAGCAGCCACTACGCTTGCGAATTTCGCAAATCGGGAATTGAAAAAGGCACAAAAACTTTGATGATGCTGAGCCCGGGGATCGAGTTTATCGCTGCTGTTTTCGCGGTATTCAAATGCGGCGGAATCCCGGTATTCATCGATCCCGGGATGGGGCTTGCGAATCTTCTGAACTGTATATTGAAAACAAATCCTGAAGCAATGATAGGAATGTCCCGCGCACACTGGATAAGAATGTTTTTCCCGAAAACATTCAGGGACGTCAAAATACATTTCTCGCTCGGAACCTTTTCACCGCCCTGGCTGAAAAGGTTGCGTCCGCCGTCCCCTGGAACCGACATCAGTTTTGAGATTGTGAAATGCGAAGCCGACGAACTGGCGGCAATCGTCTTCACCACAGGCAGCACTGGTCCGCCGAAAGGAGTTGAGTACACCCACGGCATCTACCGCGCACAGCTTGAGATCATCCGGGAAACATACGGCGCGGGTCCCGAAGAGACGGATATGCCGGGATTCCCGCTTTTCGGGCTTTTCAGCGTAGTTCTGGGAATGCCGTGCGTTATACCGGACTTCAATCCGTCTAGACCGGCAAAGGCGGATCCTGAAAGGGTGGCGCGCATAATCAACGAAAACCGAGTCACTTTCTCCTTCGGGTCACCGGCCCTCTGGCAAAGGGTCTGCTCATACTGCCTGGATCGGGGAATTCAGATGCCGACCGTGAAAAAGGCGCTGATGGCGGGGTGCCCGGTGCCGCCAGACCTACATAAACTGGTACTTTCTGTGATAGGTGATGGCGGAGAAACGATGGTTCCATACGGGGCAACCGAAGCGCTACCGATCGCCAGCTTCAACGCTTCGGAACTGCTTGAACAGACCGCGTCTGAAATCGTAAAAGGGAAAGGTTACTGCCTGGGCATCCCCCTGCCCGGCATGAGAATAGAAGTCATTGAACTGAGGGAAGGCCCTGTCGCATCCTGGGATGAATCATTGAAACTTCCACCCGGCAGCACGGGAGAAATAGCCGTGAAAGGCCCCGTGGTGACAGCGGCATACTACCGTGATCCTGAGAACACCGGCAAAGCCAAGATACGCGACGGCAATTCACTTTGGCACAGGATGGGGGACATGGGATATTTCGACAACGATGGCAGACTCTGGTTTCGCGGACGTAAATCGCATGTCGTCGAATGCGGCGACCGGACGCTGTACCCGGTATGCTGCGAGTCAATATTCAACGCCCATCCCTCCGTCTACAGATCCGCACTCGTCGGCGTCGGACCGGCAAACAACAGAACGCCGGTGATAATCGTGGAGGCAAAACAAGGACGCGCACCGGGAACCGGGCGAAAAAAAGAGAAGTTTATCCGCGAACTTCGCGAAATCGCAGCATCCAACAAGCAGACATGCCGGATAGACAAGTTCCTCTTTCACCCGGCCTTCCCCGTTGATATCAGACACAACGCAAAGATTTTCAGGGAAAAACTCGCCTCATGGGCCGCGGAAAAAATGAAGAGCCGGTTTCAAAACTCCGCATGAACTCCGCATGAACTCCGTTGGGAGTCCTTTGGGCGGTCACGGAAAGTTTTAAAATCGGCTCTGAATGCAAATCCTTGATCACAGCAGCTTCTTCGCCGCCGCCACCGCAGCGTCATAGTTCGGCTCCTGCCCAATCTCCGGCACAAGCTCCACATATCTCACTACATTATCCCTGTCCGCCACAATCACCGTCCGAGCCAACAACCCCAACTCATTTATCCGCAAACCATAATCCTTCCCGAAGGAATGATCTTTGTAATCCGACAAGGTCTCCACACGATCAACGCCCGCCGCTCCACACCACCTTTTCTGAGCCATCGGCAAATCCATACTCACCGTCAATACCACCACATCATCACCCAGTTTCGAGGCCTCCTCGTTAAAACGCCTCGTCTCCTTATCACACACACTCGTATCCAGCGAAGGCACAACCGCCAGTATCTTCACCTTGCCCTGATAATCACCCAGCGACTTGCTCGACATGTCCGTGGCCGTTAACGTAAAATCTTTCAAGCTCTCCCCGATCGCGGGCTCAACCCCGAACAAGGTCAGCGGCTCACCCTTGAATGTCACCGTACTCGTTTGCGTAGTCATAAGACTCTCCTCTCTTATCTGTTTTTAGTTCTTAACATCAACGTGGATCCGTGAGATTCCCCTGGCGGTGCGGATGCGAAGCTGTTCACCTGAAAAAGCAGTTGTCGCATTTAGCCCGTATATTTCACAAAGCCAGCGTGTTGCAGCATCTGCTGCAACTGTTTAACAGCAAGCCATATGTGCTGAAATGGCTTCTTGAAACAAGCGGGTTCGCATCCAAAATGGCACCTGTAATCAACTTTCCCGCTGGGGGTTACAGTTTGAGGGTTTGTACTTGTGGATTACCATTCCTCAACCAGAAATTTGACAGGTTCGTCACAGGAATAGCGGTCCCGGGTCAGGTTGTGGATGGCCAGTTTGCCGGTTTGCTCTGCCAGTTTGCTGATAGCGGTTCTGCCGATTTCGGCAAGGATGGTGTCGATCCTGTCCTCCAGGGGATTGATCCAGTGGGCCGGGATTTTGGATGCCCCGTTGAGCACGCCCACAATGCAGCCGGCACTGGCTGTTGTGCAGTCGGCATCCCAGCCGCCGGTAACGGTGAGACCCAGAGTTTTATCTACATCCCCTTTTCCGGCGGCTAATCCCAGTATGGTGATGGCACCGTTGCTGATCATATGGCAACCCTGATAGTGGTCGAGGGTGGCGTAGATCCAATCGAGGGTAGCCTCGAATCCTTCCTTTTCCTCTCGCCGCACGACTTCCCTCGCTACTTGGGCGAGGCGGGATTCCGAGGGTATTTCGCGCAAGCCGGCCTCAATAATCGGGCCGATATCTTCATAAACAAAAGCTGCAGCGATCATGGCGGCATAGAACATCTCGCCGTAAATGCCGTTGGCGGTGTGACTGGTGCAGGCGTCGCGGAAAGCGGCGTCAGCGGCTTTCTCCATCTGGCCCGGGTAAACCAAACCGAAGATGTCCGCACGAATGGATGCGCCGATCCATTCGCGCCCGTGATTCCGGTAAGAGGCCGTTTCCGGCGGTTTGAGGCCGTTGATATAATTCCGGTAAGCGGTCCGTTCGGCCGTGTAAGTGCGGGCAAACGGCAGGTTTTCCAGCCAGTATTCCAAGACGTTTTCCGGAGTAAAATCCATGCCGTATTTCTGCAGGACCCGCAGATTGGCGATGGTGTAATCCATGTCATCATCACGCGCCATGCCGGACATTTTATCGAGCAGTGAAGGGTTGGCCGGCGTCCAATAATCGCCCCAATGCACGCTATCCGGAGGATTCACCAGAGCACGAAAATATCCTAGCACCGGCCAGTTGCCGCAAAGTTCGGCGCGCAGGCGCACATTCTCGCGCGGGTGTCCCTCCACGGGTTTGCCAAGCTGGCACCCGGCACAACGAGCCAACCAACCGCCAAGGATACGGTCATACAATTCCTGGTGGGGAAAAACCTTTTCCACCGCGCGCTCGCCGTCAGGACGCAGTGCCTTTATTTGCTCCAGGTCAGAGGGTTCGCGCGCTACCAGGGGGCTTTCAAGGGCTTCCAACTCATCTAGCAGAGCGCTGAGTTGCCCCTGCCGCGAAACTTCATCGGCCTGAAGAATTTCTTTCAGCCGTATTTCCCAGGGGCCGGTGTCGAGTCCTTCCTCCCGGCGTTGCTTGATTTCGGAACGAACGGTTTTTTCCTGAATCATAAACTTACGAGACCTTTTATTTTAAAACTGGCTCCAAAATAAGACAGCGGCGGAAAAAATTCAAGTCAGATACGCGAAATTCGCGAAGTCCGCAAATTGTATTTCGCGCTTACAGCGCTATTGCAACGGGGGAATCAAGCGTCCCAGCCCTTCTGGCTATCTATTATACGCATTTTTTTCCCTTAAAGCATCGAGTATTCCTTGTTGGA
>CAZGYO010000248.1:0-4413 GCA_964530455.1 uncultured Victivallales bacterium | reverse complement strand
TATCAGGCGGTTGTCTTCCCACCACGGCTGCTGGTAGGACAGGTGCGGAGCGAATATACGTTTCCTCCTGCCCCTCATGGAGTAGAATGAACCGTGCAGGCACCTGTAGTTTATGCCCAGGATGAAGAACCAGTCCGCAATCTGCTTGCGGTCCTCGAACGTTATCCCCTGGCTGCTGACCGCGTACATCTCCGCGAGAACCCGTTCTTTGCCAAACTGGTTCGCCGCACTCGAGCACTGCTTTGGAGTCATGATGAACCTGGTGTATTCGTTCCCCTCCGACATGTTCCAGTGCGACCAGTTCAGGCTCATTGTCAGGTGGTCGATGCCGGGGATCTGCATTTTTTCGTAAAGCGGCATACAGGCGCCGGTCAGGGCCGTCTGAGCAGCGAGGGTGTCTTCTCCCATCAGGTGTCCGCTGAATGATACCCCGTGTTTTTCGCACCAGTTATAGACGCGGTCGAAATATCCTTCCAGAAGCAGGATGGTGACCGTGCGCCAGTATTGGTGCCGTATCTTCATGTAGTCGCCTTCCGGGACGAATAGCGAAGGCACATGTTCTTCCACACGGTAACCCCAGTCTTCGGCGAAACGTTTTTTCAGTACGTCGCCCCAGGGCAGGCACGGAGGTTTGAAGTGTGGTTCGTCGACCCAGACTGAGGATATTGTCCGCCCAAACTGTTCGCGGAAGTTGGCGAACCAGGTGTCCTCGTACGCGCCTTCAAGGTACTTGTCCACCGCTTTTTTGTTGAACATGTCCAGCACCTTCGGCATTCTGAGCTGAATGTAGCGGTATGCGCCGTCCTCCCCGATGACGGCGGCGTTTTCGCCGGGTTCGTCGTCTTTGGGAACGGCCATGAGCGCGAAATGCGCGGATTCGAAATCCAGATCAGGTATGGCGCTCGGCATGTATCCGGCCTGAAAAAAAACCTCTATCCCGAGTTTTTCGGCGCAGCCGACGATAGCGGCCATGCTTTCCATCCATTCGTCACTCAGATATTCCGTGCGCAGCCCGTTGAATGTACGCGTTATAACCGCCCCTATACCCTTGTCTTCTATTTCTCGGAGCTGGCGCTCCAATTCTCCTTTCTCGAGTTTATCGTTCAGCATCCATAGTGTCACCCCTCTGTACTTTTTGCCCGGATTTCTGAATTCGGTCATCTTCATGCTGCCGCTCCTTTTCCGGAGATCGAATGGCCGAGTTCCTCGGCTTTTTCCGACATTATCTGCTTGACACGTTTCACGTCCTTTTTAAGACACCTGAATGACGGCGCGAAGCATCCGAGCGCTCCGAGGATATCTCCAGAATCGTCGAAAACCGGATACGAAAACGAATACGCCTCGTCTAACTCGTTGCACACCACGCAAAAACCCTTTTCGCTGATTTTCGAACACGCCTTTCGAAGAGCCCTCATGTCATTTATTCCGTCCCATTTATCTCCGGGAAAACCCCGGCGCTCAACCGTCCGGCAAAGCTGTGCCTCCGTTCCCATCGCAAGCACCAGCCGTCCCGTCATATAGACGTACGGATCCGTCCCGTACACGTAACTGGTATCAACCTTTACCATCCTTTTGGGCACGGCCTCGGCAATGATTCGCCTCAACCCGTCGTTTACACAAGCGAAAAGAACACTCTCGTTCAAAACAATGCTCAGTTCCTCGACAGTCTTCGATATCTCAGAATTGGCGTGGCCGTCCCTCAGATACATCAAGCGAAGCAGGTCACGGCACTTGTCGCCGGTCGTGTAACGGCCCTCGCTGTTCTGAGACACAAACCCCGAACTCAAAATGAGGATGGGGACGCAGTGCGATGCGGAAATGTGCCCCCGCAAATCACCTGCCAGATCTGCGACAAATTCATTGCGAAGGTCGCAGAGTTTGGATGTCATGCGTTTTTCCTCTTGAGATTATCGATACTATCGACAATGTCGCCTAATTCCCGATCTTTAAAACTCCGGTGCATTTCGGGTAAGCGGAACAGCCCCAGAAATCACTTCCGGCGTTTTTGCCCTGACGGGCCTTGCGTCTGGTCATAGTCTGCCCGCATTCGGGGCATTGAGGGCTTGCCTCCTGTTCGGCTCTCGCTTCAAGACGGGACTTCGTGAGATTCTCCCGGAACCCGCCATCCTTTTTAAACGATTCCCCTTGCGACTCCAATTGGTGGTTGAGCATATTTATCACCCGGGCAATCAGAATCAACAGGCAGTTCGCCATTTTTACATCATCTCCGGACTCCAGCCATTCGGCAAATTTCTTTTTCTGACGCAGAATATGCACACAACTGTCGTGGACGATATCCTCGCCGTATTCCGGCTTGTCGAGCCGAATATCGTAAACCGCGCGGGCATCAGGTGATTGTTTGCTCCAGGGCACCTTGTCCTGCAGAAGCAGCCAGTTTATATAATCCCCGGACAATTCGACCAGGCTTCCCCTCGCCACATCCGTAAGCTGCATTTCCGTCTGCCGGGAAGTTTTGCGCCGTGCCGAACCTTCCACATTGTTGGCGCAGCCGGACCTCGCCGCCTGAGTCATCTGGGCATATTGCCGCCCGCCGGGGTCATTCCGGTAATCCAGAAACCGCCTGCAGAAATTCTGAGTACCCAACTGGACAATATGCGCCAGCGCCCACGAATCAAGATAAAAATAACCGCTCATCCCGCCAAACATAGATCACTCCTTTTTCTTAAAGTTTGTCCCGCCGATCGCCGATAAAATCGAAACTGTCGCAACTATCGAAACTATCGCCTCCCCTTACCCTTCCCTTTTCTCAAGCTCCCTGCCGCCCAAGTGGTTGGGGCTACTCCTTCAGCCGTATCCGCGTACGGACCTCGGAATCGCGGACCACCACCGTAAAGCTCCATTCGCGGCCGGCGTGTTCGAGGGTCAATCGGTGCTTGCCTTTGAAGAGGCGCACGCGCAACACGCCCGCGTCGTCGGTGGTAACGGTCTCGTCGCTCCACCAGCGGTCGAAGACGAGTTCGCGCCACACCGCGTATGCGGGCTTTTCGCTCCAATCCTCGCGAAAGAGGGGCGCGTCGTCGCTCCAGTGCTTACCGTCCCAGAAGCCCCACATCACGTAGCCGCCGACGGCGGGATGCGCGAAGCAGGCGGTGAGGTGCTCGCGCAGGTACTCGGCCTGTTTGGGTTCGCGTTCGGCGCGCTCCTCGCCCCAGCCTTTGCCGGGGGTGTCGAACTCGGTGATCCAGATCGGCAGCCCGAAGCGTGCGAAGCGGTCGAGGGTGGTGGTGATTTGTTCGGGGTTGCGGCGCGTCCACCAGGTCCAGTTGTGGCACTGCATGCCGATACCGTGCAGGGGGGCGCCGTCCTCGACCAGGGACCGGATGGTGGCCTCGTACCCGGCTTTCTGGGCCTCCTTTTTGCCGGAAAGGATTCCGTAGTCGTTGACTAAGAGTTCGGCATCCGGCGCCGCGCGGTGGGCAAGGCGGTACCAGTGCGCGATCTTGGAAGATGTCAGCGGGTCTTCGCCGGGGGTGAGCACTGCCAGCGCCTTGTGGTGTTCCGT
The DNA here is from genome assembly GCA_964530455.1 of uncultured Victivallales bacterium. Taxonomy (GTDB): domain Bacteria; phylum Verrucomicrobiota; class Lentisphaeria; order Victivallales; family CAZGYO01; genus CAZGYO01. The sequence goes on along the minus strand of CAZGYO010000248.1, from coordinate 890 downwards.
GATTTCATTGGTGACGTCCCAGTGCGCGACGCGGCCGCGGTAGTGGCCGCCGATGTCGGCGATATGGTCCCGGATCCTACGCTCGACGCGAGCGAGATCGGCCGGCTCCCCGGCCTCGGCCGCGAGCACCTCAAGCCACTCGTGTCTGGGCATTGGTTTGCCGAACTGCGTGGTCTGCCAGACCATGCAGTGGCCGCGGACAAGCAATTCATGGCGCCTGGCCCAATCGACCGCGGCCTCGGCGCGCGCCCGCCACTCCGGGCACTCCCACAGCGGCCACTTCTGGGCGTTCTCGATCGTCACCGTATTAAAATTCTCGAGGATGCGTTCGCGGTAGGTATCGCCGGGTTTGGCGGCGAGGATCAGTTCGCCGGAGATAGCGGTGCCGAAGGGGAAGGCGTGGCGCGTCTGCTTGATGCGCACCGCGGTGCCGGCCACCGGTTCGCGGTCGTTGTCGACCAGGGTAAGTACCAGCTCGCCCTGGCGGTGCTTGGCGATGCGCGCTTCGGCTGCCGCGAACCAGGTCTCGCGATCGAAGCCCGCTTCCTCCGCGGCGGCGTGAAGAGAGGCTATTACCACCAGGGCCAAGCCTGTCGGCAAGTTGCGTATGGCGCCATGCCGGCCGGCCCGGCTGAAGGACGAGCCTTCGCCCCCGGCTCGTGCGCAAGCCTTTCTCCGCTGCCGCTCTGCCAGGAGTCTGACAGCGCCCGACGAGGAAGTCAATGGGGCGGATGGTAATTTTGATTTTTTATGCATTACGCAAGATATGATATGGTGGCTTGAAATTCAATGCAAAGCATGCTTTTTTTCCTATTCCAGTCCCCGGCCGAGGAGGAAGAAAAGAGCAATTCATATTCGGCGTTGCCGAATCTGAATATGCACGGCAAAGC
>CAZGYO010000247.1:0-4417 GCA_964530455.1 uncultured Victivallales bacterium | reverse complement strand
GCATCGTCCGCTTTCTGCGCTGAAACAGATCCATACACGAGAGCTCTATACTGAGCCGGCTTAAAAACCCCCTTGAAGAGAGGCGGACTGACGCCACATACGCCTCGTCATTAATCGCTTGGAATAGTTCTTAAGTGTCACCACATCGTGCGCCTATTGCAGAAAAAATCTTCCGTCTCGCGATTAATCTTGTTTTTCGGGCGTCTTCCAGGTTCCTTTCAATTTGAAATTTCCCTGATTTGCCGGAATCTCAGCCTCCCGGCGGACAAAAATGAGCCCGCCTACTTGTTTCAAAACCGCAAAACTGATATAATTTGCGGAAATGTGTCTATTTTTTTAGACTTCACATGGGCAAATGGGAGAGTTCTTTATGTCTACATTGGTATTCAATCTTGTTCTTACAGGCGTGATAGCCTCTGCTTTTCTCGTGATGATTTTCCTGACGAAAAAGCAGGATCAGTACCCCGCGGCAAAATACGGCGCGCTTGCGGCGCTCGCAGTCATACTTGTCTGCGCGGCTCTCATGACAGCCAGAAGCATGAGCGGAAAAAACGACGATGAAAGAATGACAAACAACAGGCGTTATTTATGCTCGACCTCCGAGGTCCTTGCCGACGAACTGGCAAGGTCCAAACCGGGGTCAAAGGCTGTTTTGATAATCGATCCCGCGCAGAAAAACAACCCGAACGAAAAGGCCAGGATAAAAGTCCTTGAAAAACACCTTTCTGAAAACGGAATAGAAGTGATATCAGCCGAACTGGATATTCCGGAGATCAGGAGCAGGGAAAACATGCAGAAGGATAAAACGCTCTACCTGGAACCCACGCACATGCTGATGAAAGCGAAGCATTTCAACAAGATTAGCGAAAAACATCCCGACGCCGACCTGATAATCTCAACTCTCGGACTCCCTAAAGACGCCGAAAAAATGAGCTTCTGGAAACAGTACGAACAGAGCGAAGGAAAAATAACACTGGCTCTTGCCGAATGCTCCCTTAAAAACCTCAGAAGAATCGAGCCGGCTATCCGTGAAGGCGCCGTATCCGCGGTGGTTATTCCCGACCCGGAAGCCGTGTGGATCGATGAACCGGCTCCGGAAGATGCAAAGGAAGCTTTCGAAAAACGCTACATCCTGATCACCCCTGAAAACATCCATGATATCTCCAGCAAATACAATATCTTCCCCAAAAAATAGCTGCCCTGATCTTAGCGCATGAATAAATCAGGATATATGCATTTCATCGGCTGCGGCGGCGCGGGCATGGCTCCTCTGGCTCTTATATGCCGCGAACGGGGATTTGAAGTCTCCGGGTCCGACCTTAAGGAGAACGCGAACACAAGATACCTGGAAAACAACGGCGTCAAAGTGTTTACCGGACACTCGACAGGGAATATCCCGTCCGAAAAGCCACTCTCTGTCGTCTACTCATCTGCCGTCCCCACCGACAACCCGGAACTTGCAGGAGCGCGCCGAAACCACGCCCGCTGCTTGACCCGCGGAGAAATGCTCGCGGAGATTGCGAATGACGCAAAAAGGTGCATCGCCGTTGCGGGTTCGCATGGAAAGACTTCACTTACCGCGATAATCGCACATATCCTGGAAGACTCCGCACTTGATCCCGGATATCTCATAGGGGGGAAACTTTCGGGAGGAAGGCTCCCCGGCAAGGCCGGTAACGGCGACATCTTTGTTGCCGAGGCCGATGAAAGCGACGCGTCCTTGCTCCATATGAATCCTTTCATCGGCGTAATCAACAATGTCGACGGCGACCATTCATGGAGTCTCGGCGGGGAAGATAGACTCCTGGAGAACTTTGCTGAATTCGCACGGAACTCCAGAACCGTGGTTTTCACCGAGGACAACCCGATTAAGCGTCAACTCGAAAAACATAATGACCCGGTATCGGTTTCGGAAAAGGAGCTTTCAACCCCACTCCCGGAATCCGCGGGCAAATGGAAAGGATTCCAGCTTCACAACGCCAGGATGGCTGTTAAACTCGCTGAAAAGCTGGGTGTCGATTCCGAAACGGCTGCTCGATCTCTGGGTTCATTCCAAGGTGTCGAACGAAGGATGACCAGACGCGCCACGGCAAATGGAACAATACTCATAGAGGATTACGCCCACCACCCCCGCGAAGTCCGGGCCTGCATCGAATACCTGCGCGAATCCTTCCCCGGCAAATCCATCAATATCGTTTTCCAGCCGCATAGATATGCCAGACTTGAAAAATATTTTTCAGAATTCTCAAGCGAACTCGCAAAAGCCGATACATGCTACGTACTCCCCGTCTTCGCTGCGTGGATGCCGAAAAAACACGGCAGAAACTCCGCGGATCTCGCATCGAATATCGGCGGCTCCGCGAAATTCGCGGATATGCCCTGGCCGGAAACCGCTGAACTCGTCCTTCGGGAAATGCCCGCCAACTCCGTTGTCGCTGTTCTCGGCGCAGGCGACTGCGACATCCTCACCGACCTTCTGGCCTCACGCATGCGCTGATCCTTAAATCCCATTATTTCATGAAAAATCGATATTTCAGGATTAATGGCCTGGTTATTAACAGGTTATGTTACTTTTCAAAATTGCAAAATATTAATTAAAAGAAAGTACGCACTTGGTTTTGTGCTGAAACGAAACTAGAATATCTCTTGAAATTAAATGCAATGAACCTAAAGAAAGCGCGAACATGAATAAAATCAGAATTGGAAGCCAGAACTGTCTATACCCGATGCCGGTAATCCTCGCGGGCACCGTCTATCGCGGAAAACCCAATTTCATAACAGTAGCACACCTGGGCATTGCTGATCTCAATACTGTCTCGATAAGCGTGAATAAGGAACACTGTTCCTGCGGGGCGATCAGCCGGAACGGGGCTTTCAGCATAAATGTCCCCGTTGAAAAAATGCTGCAAAAGGTTGATTTCTGCGGAATGGTCTCCGGCGAAAAATTCGACAAGTCCTCGCTTTTCGACTGCTTCTACGGCGAACTCGAAAACGCGCCGCTGATCCGGGAATGCCCGATAAATATGGAATGCAGACTCGTTAAAACTCTCGATATCGGTAATCATTCCATCTTCTTCGGCAGAATAGAGGCCAGCCACGCGGACGGGGATATTGTAGCTGAAGGCAGCGCCGACTGCGCCGGCCTCGGGCAGATTCTGTACATGATGAACGACAGAGGCTACTATTCGGTCGGCAAAAAAATCGGAAAAGCATGGACCGAAGGAGAAAACCTGATGAACCGGGTTGAATCCGCCATGCACGGTGAAAAATGACTCCGGAAAAAAAGAAAATATCCGTCAGCTCTCTTCTTGCCAAAAAGAAAAAAGGCGAAAAGATCGTTGCAATTACCGCCTACGACGCCCCGACCGCTAAATTCGCCGATGAAGCCGGAGTGGACATCATTCTCGTGGGAGATTCGCTGGGAATGACGGTGCTTGGATATAAGAACACTATACCAGTCACAATCGAACAGTCCCTGCACCACTGCACGGCAGCAGTAAGGGGAAACCAAAACGCCTTTGTCGTTGGGGATATGCCCTTCATGTCATTCCGCGCAAGTACGGAAAGAACAATGCTGAACGCCGCGAGATACCTGCAGGAAGCCCGAACGGACGGTGTTAAAATTGAAGGCGGCAAAGATGTCGCAGCTATTGTCGAAAATCTTGTCGGCGCCGGTATCCCGGTCATGGGCCACATAGGTCTTCTCCCGCAGAAATTGCTGATTTCAGGAAAATACAGCGTCGCCGGAAAGACCGAACATGACGCCAAAAGCCTGATGGAAGACGCCAGGGCTCTTGAGGAGGCCGGCGCCTTCTGTATTGTTCTTGAACTTATTCCCGCTCAACTCAGCAGACAGATAACAGAGTCTGTGCGTATACCTACGATCGGTATCGGCGCAGGCCAATTCTGCGACGGACAGATACAGGTGATAAATGATATTCTCGGACTCTTCACAGATTTCGTCCCGAAACACGCCAGGCGCTACGCCGAACTCGACAAAACTATAAGGAAAGCTGTCTGCGACTATTCTGAAGACGTCAGAAACGGTCGGTTCCCCGATGAAGAACACAGCTTCTAACCTCAAATACATCTTCCGGCCTGCTTTGTATGTGCTGATCCTTCTGCTTCCGGCTTCATGCAGGACAGACGGAAACAGTGCCGCGCGAAACTCTTTCGCGCGCTACGGAGCTGTGGGCGGCTTGAGCGTGGGGCCCGGGAAAAACTCGAAACTCCCGAACATAGAAAACAAGATCTACCACAGCGTGCGGGCTTGGCCCGGCAGATATGAGTTTGATCTCACGGACGGCAAGAAACTTGTCAATTACTGGCAGCCCGAAGACTGCTGGGACTACGGCACATGCGACTGGAACAGCGGAAGCCCGACGATAATGATGATCTGCCACCACCATTCCAAGGG
>CAZGYO010000246.1:0-4420 GCA_964530455.1 uncultured Victivallales bacterium | reverse complement strand
TCAGAGAATATTCTGAATGTATCCTTCTGAAAACTTGACAAACTACATATCTGAGATATATGGGCTATTCTCAATTGACTCTGCCTGTTTTCATCCAGGCTTCACGGAGGACTACAAGGTTCTGTTTTTCCCATCTTTTTTGGAAATCCGTCGCAATATCCGCGACGTCCGCTATGGATTCGGGAGCCCTCCTGAATATCCCGGACTTATCAGTGATATTGGCGACAGATTCAAAATACGCAATATCGTCCGTGGCGAAATGAAAAACACCCCCGCGCTTGAGTATGCGGCCTAGAAAACCCAGAAATTCCGATGTTACAAGACGTTTTGATCTGTGTTTTGCCTTGGGCCACGGGTCGGGACAGAGAATATGCACCCTGTCGATACTGAAGTCAGGAAGGATGTAACGCGCCACCGAATCCGCCCCGACTTTGACCGGGACTATATTAAAAATATCGTCCCTCACAATTCTGCGCGCAAGTTTGCGCAGACGTCCAAGCTTGATATCGACCGCAAAAACCGTTTTTCCCGGAAAGCGTTCCGCAAGGCCACATGTGAAGCCACCTTTGCCGCAACCTATATCCAGTTCGATCCCTTCGCGGCCTTCCGGTATATTCAGAAGAGAGTAGCTTTCTGTCAATATCTGTATTTTAAAGTCTTCCGGTCTCAATGATTATCTCTATCAGGATGCGTTTCAGCGCATATCTCATAAAAATTCAAGGCTACGGCTTACCGCACCGCACTGGCTATCTGAAATATACGGGTTAAATCCTACCATTTAACATCCGGATCCATTGTGATGTCCCTGAACCTCTCCTCTATGATTTTCTCAGCGTTCCTCTCTCGCTCCTCAAGTTTTTCCCTGAGTTCCTCCAGCCGCTTTTCAGTCTGTTCCAGGCGTTTCCTGTTGGTATCCATCCTGCGGTGAAACTCCGCCTTCAACTCGGATATTATCTGTTCCCGGAGTTCCTGTTTTTTCTCGCCCTCCGCCTGTCTGTATTTCTCTGCAAGAGCATGCGTCTTTTCTTCGTGGGCTCTCATCTCCTTGTTTTTATCACGCATCTTCTCTTGTATTTTCGCCCTGAACGCTTCGGGATCAGCCTTGTGCAACCTTCTGAGTTCCTCTCGTTCCTCTTCGGAAAAATCTTCCATGGAATGCCCGAAATGCCTCTTTCTGTCCTTTATTCTCTCGCGTATACCGTCCTTGTCACGGAATTTATTTTTGTTGGATTTTCGAAAATCCCGGTCGTCATCACCGTTTCCGGATCTTTGCCCGCAAAGGGTAAGAGTCAGTGATCCAAGGATAACTGCCAGAAAGAGAGTTTTGGCTGGTGTATTCATTTCTTGTTCCTTTCAATAATATTTTATATGCCGCAATCTAACCCGTATATTTCATGCCATCATTAAAGAGCCTTAAAGAGCCAATTTCAAAACTCTCCGTGGCCGCCTGCCTGTGCGTCGCCTGACTGCGAGCGTAGTCGCTCAGGCAGGCACGCAGACAGGCGCGGCCTGCCGCCCAAGTGATTGGGTGTAGGCACGGCATGCGCCACGGCGAAATGGCGGGCTAAAGCAATTCTTCCCTGAATTTATATCAGGAGTTCCGGCAATTCCACCCGAAATTCGTCGTCTTCGCCGTTCCCACTGGCTGCTCCGTTTGTTTCAGAGGAAATTGAAGCGCCTTGAATTTCCAGCATCACGTTGGTTTCAAACAATGCGTTATTGAAAGATTCGTTCTCCCAATTGAATTTATCCCGTTGCTCCCGCGCTTGGTTGGTGTCGGTCGTCTCCGCTTCAGAACCATCGCCCTTAAAGTAGTATGAGCGGTATAAAAACACCGCGCTTACGGCAAAACATGCGGCCAGGGCTGCCGCGGCGAAGCGAATTCTCAGGGCTACCGCTGGAATTGATGTTTTTCGTGCCTTTTTCGCCAAGCGAAGTATAGCCGCGTCAAGATGTTCCGGGGGGGGAAGTTCACTGCCCATGTCCACTTCCATGGACGCCACAGTGAATTCTCGGAATTCGCGGCAGCGCACGCATCCTTCAGCGTGTTCACGAAATTCGCGGTTTTCCGGATTCCGCAGAAATTCCAGCTGCAGTTTTTTACACTTGTCCATTTCTCTTTGCCTGAATATTATCTGTTATGCAATTCCTTAGATTCTTCAATGCGTACTGCATTCTTGCCAGGGTTGTATTTATTGAACAGCCCTGTATTTCGGATATATCCCTGAATGCGACTTCGTTGTGCCTGAGAACAAAAACCTCCCGCTGCTCGGGGTTGAGATTGTCAAGGCACGCACGGATGAGTTCTCCCATATATTTTCTGTCGAGTTCGCGCCAGGGTTCCGTCCCGGCATCCGCGAATACGGCTCCGGAATCCTCGATGCTGTCCATGCTGGTCTCGCGCTTTTCCTTCCGAAAATGGTCCACTGCAATGTTGTGCGCGATCCTTGTAATCCATGCCTGGAATGAACCCTGATGCCTGTATACGGGCAGTTTTTCCACGACACGTATCCAGGTCTGCTGAAAAATGTCGTCCGCAAGCGAGTGCCGGCGGGGAAGCATGCCGTTGATATAGGCGTATAACCTCTTTCTGTAACGCTCGTACAATATGCTGAATGCTTCGATGTCATCGTCCAGGTAGCTCCGAATAAGTTCCTCGTCGCCTGCTTCATACATGTTTTTTTTCATGCTGTTCCTGTCACATTCAACGTTTGCCCCCTTGTACTTATTGCATCCTCGAAGCAGATTTTCAGGAAAATTATCAGCATCCGGATCCGATGGAGTCAAGCTTTGCGCAGAACTCGGTCATTGCAAGTTTTTCATTAACGTTCCATTTGAGGTTGTTCAGGAGTTCCTCCGTGACCAGGAGTCTTTTGTATGCCATATCTTCGAGGGGAATCTCAGGCGGGACGGAAACAGAGGCGATTATTTCCGGATTTCCAAGTTCTTCCCGGCCGAGACCGCAGCTGAGCTGGAAGATTTGCGCAAACCATGTGTGAATCGCGCTCAGAAAACTTGCGCGCATCCTCAGGTACTCCGCCTCTATAGCCGCCTTATGCCTTTCTTCCAGGAGTTTCCGGGCGGGAGCTTCGAGTTCGCATGCGCTTTCCAGCAGAGCCTCCCATTCGGAAGCCAGATTTTCTTTCGCCGTGTTTCTGAAAACGGACATGATCTGCGTAAGCTTCTCAGCACATTCCTTCGCGCGTCCGAGTGAGGAGCCAGGTTTCTGAAGCTCGTTCAGAATATGGAAAAGTTGTCCGCTCCCCTTGAAATCGTAACTGCATCTGTTGCCGAGAAGAACCAACCACTGGCTCCGGGATCTGATTGTCGGCAGCAGAGCCTTCGGGTTGCCCGTCGTGAGTATGAACATGGTATTCGCAGGCGGATCCTCCATCGTCTTCAGAAATGCGTTCTGAGCCCGCTGGTTCATCCTGTCCGCGTCCCGTATGATGCCTGTCTTGATTCCTGCCGGGCCCGTCGATTTCACATAAAAACGGTCTTGGAACCAGCGCAGTGTGTCGGGGTCCGCGGAACTTTTACCTATCACTATCTGCCTGGACTTCGAGTTAGGCATCAAAATATAAAGTTCTTCATATGATTCCCTCATGATACGCCGGCATGTGTCGCACGAGCCGCAGGCGTCTTCACCCTTCCCGGTGGAGGGGCAGGACGCAAACTGGGCAAGCGCCAGAGAAAAGGAGTCGCGGATCTCACGGTCATCGCTGTAGAGCGCGTATGCATGCGCGAGACGCCCGGCTTTAGCGGCCTTTTTCAGGGAGGCGGTCAGTTCCGGGAACTTTGCTTCAAAATCAAGCAAGGGCATGGACAGTTAATTTCTTTATTTCCTGGTGAATGGTTTCAGGCGGCTGTACCGCCGGGATAACTTTTACACGTTCAGGCTCAGCTTCGGATATCTTGAGAAACCCGCTACGAACCTTTTCGTGGAAATTTTCGTTTTCCGATTCTATTCTGTCCTCGACAAATAGCGTCTCCTGGCGGGTTGTGCCGCGCCTGAGACTTTCGCCGACAGGCAGGTCGAGAAGAAAGGTCAGATGGGGAGTACAGCCGGACGTCGCAAAGTTGTTCAGAGTTTTTATAAAGGCTATCTCAAGACCGCGGGCATAGCCCTGGTATGCCACCGTGGAATCGCAGAACCTGTCGCATATCACTATGAGCCCCATCTGAAGGGCGGGCCTTATCACCTCCTGCACATGTTGGGCGCGGCTGGCGGCAAATAGAAGCAGCTCAGCCTTGTCTCCCACAGGCTGGGGCTCCATATGGTGCTTGACTATACGCCGAAGTTCCTCGCCCATGATTGTGCCGCCCGGTTCGCGCGTTACGATGCATCCCTGGTTCTGGCGCCTGAAATAGTCTTCAAGCAATGCTATCTGCGTGGTCTTACCGGCGCATTCGGGCCCTT
>CAZGYO010000245.1:0-4431 GCA_964530455.1 uncultured Victivallales bacterium | reverse complement strand
AAAGAATGAATTCGAACCAGTCACTTCAACGGACGGAGTACCGCCGCTGATTTTGGACGTTCGAAAGAGAACAAGACCGATTTAACCACGAAGAGCACGAAGGATGGGATTTGAGGAGCTAGGAGTCTTCCGGTTGATTTGGCGGGAATCCGGAATATATTCAACTACCAAAGGCGCGTAAGGATGAACTTGATCACATGGCCGCGATGCCAAGAGCCTTCGGCTTAATCTCCGGCGCCTCTTCTCCAGCTTCCTGCATACGTCTTTTCATCGTCTCACGCAACTCCGCGCGCAGCCCGGCATACGCCGGATCCGAAACAAGATTGTTCCGTTCGTGCGGATCCTTTTCAAGATCGTACAGGAAATCCTCGGCATACATATCGCTGAAACCCGCATGTCCATCCTTGTCCGGAGCTGTAATACTGTATTTCCATTTCTTTGTCCTGATCGCGCGGCCTGTCTGCGACTCGCTTATCTGGAGGAATATTTCTTCAGGCCAGTCTTCAGCCGAACCGTCAGCAAGATCCTGAAGCGGGCGTCCCCGCATTGCTTTCGGAGGCGTGACACCGCCGGCTCTCAGGATTGTGGGAGGGATGTCTATAAGACTTACAAGATCGGCAGGCACACCTTTTCCCGTGAAACCGGGTCCGCTTATTATCATGGGAATGCGTATGCATGCGTCATGACAGGAACGCTTGTACTCACCGTTGCGGGTTCTGAAATGAGACCCGTGATCACTCGTGTAGATAACCACTGTATTTTTGAGCTCCCCCCGTTTTTCGAGAGTATCGAATATACGCCCCGCATTGTAGTCGAGACTGTTCACGCAACCCAGGTAATCGGGAAAGTTTTCTCTCCAGTCCCCCTCGGTGTCTACCAGATCGCCGGGCACCTTGAAATCCCTGTATTTGTCTTTTGAACCTTCCGGCCCTTCATAGCGGTTGTGATCATTCTGATGATGCGGTTCGATATAGGAAACCATAAGGTAGAACGGTTTATCCGTCTTCCTGTTTTCAAGATACTCGATAACCCAGTCTGTCTGAGCATCAGCCCGGTAGCGCCCTTCGGGAAACTCTCGCTTGTTACCATCGGCATCGAACATATACCCGTCATAACTGTGAGAAGTAAACTCGAGTGCATCGGCAACAAGCCAGTAATCAATATACCCTCCACGACGTTCAATGGGAACAGCGCGTGTACGGAAATCATCCTCTCCCCCTCTTTCCCCGAAGGAGGCAAGATGCCATTTGCCGATATACCCCACTTCATAACCTGCTTCATACAGATGATTGGCAAGCGTCTTCTCATCCCGCGGCAGCAGTTTGTGATTGGTATACACACCGAGCTCAGCAGCGTATTTACCGGTCTGCAGACAGGCCCGGGCGGGCCCGCACACCGGCTGGCACGAATAGGCATGTTCGAACCGAGTCCCCCGGGCGGCAATCCTGTCAAGATTGGGAGTAGTATCCAATTCCTGCCCGTAGCAGCCCATGGTATCCCAGCGCTGCTGATCACTGAAAATAAATAAAATGTTAGGATTATTCATGTTTTTTTTTATCCTGCTATTCCGGAAATTTTTCGATTCTTTACCCCCCCCCCGGCGTGCCTATTTCAAGTACATATTCGGTGAAACACGTAGGGGTCGGGGCTGAGACACTCGAAGACTGTCCAATACTGACCCCGAACAACCTGCTTCAGAAAATACCATAGCAGAACGACACAACCAGGTCAATCAAAAACAGATCTTTTTTCTGGACATCACAGCAGGCGCTCATCAGGTACTCGCGCTTGAATCCTGTTCCAATGGCGGTAGCTTTCATACTTAACTCTTTTTGGGGTTATGCCGGACCTGTCATTGACAGAACTGCTTAATATCATTGCGTTTGTTATTTCCGGCCCGGAAAACCGCTCTTTAAGAGCCGGTTTCAAAACTCCGCGTGAATCGCGTTGGCAGCGCAGGCGACGCACAGGCAGGTGGCCACGGAAAGTTTTGAAATGGGCTCTTAAATCAAGGGTAACAATATGTGCAGCATACCAAATTCGTGAACAAAACGAGCCAAATTGCAAAATAAACTTCTTTTTACCATCAGTGAAATCGCCCATATATGCCGGGGCGTCCTTTGCGGGAACCCTGTGTCAGGTTCCTCTGGAATCAGCTCAATAAGCACTGATTCACGTACAGACTGCGGCGGATCTCTCTTTATCGCCCTCAAAGGTGAATATTTCGACGCGCACGACTTCATAGACGACGCAGTCAGTAACGGAGCCGACGCGGTCTGCGTGTCCTCCTCTTTCACCGAATGCCACTACCTTCCCGAATCCGTTCCGGTCCTGGTCGTCGCCGATACTCTGGAAGCTCTGCAGAAACTAGCCAACGCCAACAGGAAACGTTTCAGGGGATCCGTAATCGGCCTGACCGGAAGCAGCGGAAAGACAAGCACAAAGGAAATGCTCAGCGAAATCCTCGGGGCGCATTTCGGCAAAGACCGCGTATACGCAACCCAGGGCAATACAAACAACCATATAGGCGTCCCGCTCAATCTCCTGCGGCTACGCAACACAAAACACGATGCCGCAATTATCGAGTTGGGCACGAACCATCACGGCGAAATCAAAGCGCTCGCAGCCATCGCAAAACCGGACATCGGGGTAATATGCTCCATAGGCAGCGCACATATCGAGTTTCTCGGAAGCATAGAAGGGGTAGCAAGAGAGAAATCGGCGCTTCTGAAATCTCTTCCTTCAGACGGCATCGCGGTCTTTCCTTCTGAGGATCCCGGAGTCGAAATACTCAGATCCGCCGCCGCTCCACGACGATGTCTGACCTTCTCAAGCAGCAGTTCAAAAGCGGATATGCGTGTTGAATATCTAGGAGGGACAGCCACAAAAAGCAGATTCCGGCTTTCGCCCGCCGAAGGGCACACACACGCGGATGTGAGTTGGCGGATACCAGGGAAGTTCCAGGCGAAAAACGCGGCAGCGGCCGTGCTCGCCGGACTCGCGGCCGGCGCGGATTTCAAAGAGGCCGCCGCCGCGCTCGAAAATGTATCCCTGCCGGGAATGCGAATGAAGATAGTGGAGCAAAACGCAATAACATGGATAAATGATGCCTATAACGCCAATCCCGACAGTATGACGGCGGCGATCGAATGGCTGCGCGAACAGAATCCGGATGGCAAAATCATCCTATGCCTCGGCGATATGCTCGAACTCGGCCTTCATGCAGTGTATTTCCATAAAAAAGTCCTTTCCAAAGCCAGAGAACTGTTTCCCCAGGCATTCATCGCAGCCGTCGGACCTATAATGTCGCAGGCCGCAAACGAGATGCCGGAGTTGCGGGCACAAACCTTCAAAAACTCTCAAAGCGCGTCCAATGCTGTCGGAAAGCTGCTGGAGAAAAACACAAGCATTCTGGTTAAAGGGTCACGCGGTATCAAAATGGAAAATATTATCCAAAGCAATTCCTGAAAAATGCGAACCCGTTTTATTCAAAATAATTAAAAATACTGCACTGGAAGACGGCAATGAAAAAACCTCTCAGGGAGTTTTCCTGGTCCGCGGCGCGGGAAGAGCTTTTCCGTGAATGTCCGAGAGCGTACTACTTCCGATATTACGCTGCCTGGGGAGGATGGGACGGGTACGCTGACCCGGAATGCCGCGAAATATACAGGCTCTCAAAACAGAAAATCCCGAGCGCGCTGCTTACAGAATGCCTGGGCGCCGCCCTGCGAAATACATTCATACGCCCCGGCTCACCTGAAAAAAACGACTTTCAAAGACTGCTGTTTCGCGAATTTCGCAAATCCAATATCGCCGGATACGAACATGGAACACTCAAAATGATGGAAGCAACCGTGTCCACCTGGGCGAAAACTGTCCCCGAAACACCCCTCTACACGCGCCTGTCCGCTCTCGGCACACTGCATTTCCGCGAATTTCGCAGACCCGCACATTTTATTTGCGGCGGAATTAAAGTATGGTGCGCTCCCGCGCTTGTCTGGATGGAGGATCGGTACTGCATCTCTCTGAACACCGCGTGGGAACACAGCCGCGAAAACTGGGCGCTACGCGCCGCTATCGACAGAATGCTATGCTCGAACATGTTCAGAATCCCGCCTGAAAGATGTCTCTGCCTGACGGTTTTCTTCGGGGAAAACAGTTTTCCGGGCACATACTATTCATTGAGCCGGGGACATTCCGCGCAAATCATCGAACGCGGCATCGAAGACATGCTGACGCTTTCTGAAAATGAAACTGTTACCCACATAAACAGGTTTCAAAAACGCGAAAGCCGCAAAACCTGCCCCCAATGTCGCTTCTTTACAGTGTGCAGTTCGGGTTAGCCCGAAAATTTCATGAAAATTTGAAAAACAGAGTGCGGGCATTGGGGTCACACCTATTATTTGACATTAAGATCACTCCGATTGATCG
>CAZGYO010000244.1:0-4457 GCA_964530455.1 uncultured Victivallales bacterium | reverse complement strand
TTTCGGCAATAAGGTACCGCGTCTGGATCGACGGGCTGAACTACGGCCACGAAATTGTAGGAGACGGGGTGGGGGTCTCCACTGTACACGGCAGCACCGCATATTACAGAAGTATAACTCACAGCATTTTCAGGACCGGGATAGGGCTCGCGTTCAGCAACAGCACGGAGGTCACAAACCACCTTGTGCTCCCGGAAAACTCGGTGATCCGAATAAAAGTCACCAGGGGCCCGGCGCTTATGGTTGCGGACAACAATCCGGAGACTCTGGAACTTGACAATGAAGATGAAATAAAATTATGCCTGACCGATGCCTGCGCATACGTCTACGGGCACGAAATTTTCATGTGCGAAGCATGCAGAAGACTCAGGCATCCCAGAGACTGAGATAGAAACGCTTGTGCGGTTGGATGTTTTTATTGTCACACTGCAAGAAAAAATGATAGAGATGGATAACCTGAAAATCTGCCATGCGATAACGCGGATGATTGTGGGCGGGGCGCAGGAGAATACCCTGCTGAGCGCCATCGGGCAAATGGAGAGGGGCCACGAGGTCGTTCTTCTTACCGGGCCCTCTCCCGGGCCCGAGGGAGAACTGCTGAAGAAAATGAAAGTCGCGGATATGGAGGTGGTGGAGAACCCGTTTCTTGTCAGGGAAATCAACCCCATCAAAGATCTCCGCGCGTATTTCTCAATGAAAAAGTTCTTCAGAGAACGCGGATTCGATGTTGTCCATACTCACAGCTCCAAGGCCGGCGTTTTCGGAAGAGGCGCCGCCTGGGCGGCCGGTGTTCCGTTTGTCTGCCACACTGTTCACGGACAGGCATTTCACCCATATGAATCCGCCTGGAGGAACTTTCTCTACAAAGCCGCTGAACGCTGGGCCGCTAAAAGGTGCCACAGAATTTTCGCCGTCGCACGAGCGATGGTCGAGCAGTGCGTCTCCGCGAATATCGCGGCACGTGACAAATACAAGGTTGTATACAGCGGAATGGAGCTTGAACCTTTTCTGGAGGAGGGGGCCGGAGATGCCCTGAGAAAAGAACTCGGCATTCCCGCAGATTCTCCCGTTGTCGGCACGATAGCACGGTTTTTCCCGCTTAAAGGATACGAGTATTTTGTGCCGGCTGCAGGAATTATAGCCGAACACAGGCCGGATACGCATTTCCTTCTCGTTGGCGACGGCATTCTTAAAGACAGGGTCGCCGCGGAATGCCGCGGCCTGGGACTGAACGCGCATTTCGCGGGCCTGGTGCCTCCGGGCGAGGTTCACCGATTTACCGCCGCGATGGACGTACTCGTACATCTTTCGCTGAGGGAAGGCCTGCCCCGGGCCGTCGTCCAGGCGCTTGCATCCGGGAAACCGGCAGTGGGATTCAGTCTAGACGGAACACCCGAAGTTATAATTGACGGCAGAACCGGCTTCATCGTCACGCCGGAAGACTCTGATTCCGTGGCCGAATCAGTGCTGAAGATACTTGACGACAGAAAAATGGCCGCCGCGATGGGTCTAAGTGGGAGGGAACTTGTGAAATCCAGGTTTGACTGGAGAAAAATGGCCGAAATACTTCTCAAAGAATATTTCGACGGCCTGGAACGTCGGTGAAATTCCGCAATATCTGGACAATCCACAGGGAACTCGGGGAAACCTGGAGCTTTCAGGATTTTGCGCGCGAAGAACAGTTGCGCGCGGCTTCAAGCCCGGTTATATTTACACTGATGAAAGAGCATGTACAGCTTCCGGACAGGCTGAAGAGCCAGTTGGGCGGATTCGAGCGCAATCTCCGATTTCAGGAGACCGCCCTGACTGTCTCCTCGATTGTTCTGGGTCTGGGTTCGTCCTATATTCTCGTCTTTCTTTCAGACAGGCTCTGGGAAACGCCTTCGATGCTGCGTTTTTTTGTGATCGCGGCCGCCTTTTCGCTGTTTTTGTATTTCGCGGGAAGATGGCTGTCCCGCTGGCTGTTCAAAAGACGATCGGCCAAAGATCTTTCGCTTATTATACAGAACCACCACCGACGGCTGGGCGACCGTCTGCTCGGAATAATCGAACTCGCGGAGTCCGGGGAGGCAGACGGGATATCCCCGCAACTCAGAAAAGCCGCTATAGATTCGGTTTCCGAAGAAGCAGCGGGCATGAATTTCGGCCGCGCCGTTAAATGGAGAATCTCCGCCGGGGTTACTCTCGGCGCCATAGCTGTGTTTTTCCTGCTTTTCGCCGCTTTTGCGGTCCTCCGCCCAGCATCGCTCAATACGCTTTCTCGCTGGCTTAACCCGTTCACGGATCTGGAAAGATACACCTTTGTCCAGTTCCGGCCGCTGCCGGAGGAGAAGGTCGTGCCACACGGCGAGGATTTCAATGTGGAATGTTCTCTCAGACCGGAATCCCCCTGGAAACCGGACGGGCTTTCATACTCTCTAGGCGGCGTCGGCAATATGTCCGTATTTGAAAATGGGTTCGCCAGGCTGAACCTCCCGGGGGTTACAGTGGGTGAGGACCTTCGTTTGCGGGCAGGTGATTTCAAAGGGAAGATAGCTGTAATTCCGGTGTTCAGGCCGGCTGTGGAATACTTTCGGGCAGACCTTGTCCTGCCGGAATACCTGAATTATCCGGATATGACTTTGGAAATCAAGGGCAAGTCTCTGCGTGTGCTTGAAGGTTCATCCCTGAGAATATCGGGAAAAGCCAGTCGTGAACTGCTCGAAGCCTCGGTACATGCCGCCGGCAGAGACCTGGAGACTTTTCCGGACGGAGCGGAGTTCAGAACGGCAATGTTTTCCGCCGAGGCGGGAAAAGTTTACTGTTCCTGGACCGACGTTTACGGGCTTGAACCACCGGCCCCGTTCGGAATTTCACTCGAACTGTATCCGGACGAAGCCCCGGCCGGCTCCTTCCCGAAACTGCCACGCTATACCGCTGTCCTTCATGGGGAGACTTTAGCTGTCAAGTACTTGGCCGAGGACGATTTCGGCGTGAAGAAAGTCGGCGTTGAATACGAAATCACATCGAATTCGGGGCGCGGCGAGACTTCCCCGCCAAAGACGATAGTACTTAAACAGGGCGGATATAGGGACGACAGGTTCGAAGGTGAATACCTGTTTTCTCCAGAACTGCTGGACATAGCTCCTCAAAGTCTTGTCGGCATCAGGTTCTGGGCTCTTGACTACAAGCCTTCGCGTGCGAAAAATTTTTCGACCGAACACAGAATATACGTGCTCAGCAACGAGCAGCACCTTAAACTGCTCCAGGAACGGCTCGAGTCCTTGATGGCGCGCCTTGAAGATGTGGGCAGGCGCGAGCAGTCCATACTGGAGGAAAACAGGAAAATATCTGAACGTCCTGATGATGAACTCGCTTCCGACAAGTCGAAAAGGGATCTGGAAAGGCAGAAGGAATTGGAAAAGCTTGGGGCGGACACCCTGAAGGAACTCAACAGAATGGGACGCGAACTCCTTGAGGAGGCATTGAGAAACCCGGAGTTCCCGAAAGAAGCGCTGAGCGAATGGAGCAGTATTCTTGAGATTCTGAAGGATGCCTCCGAACAGGATATCCCCGATATAATCGCAAAACTCCGGAGCGCCGCGAGGGACGCGAAGAACCGGAGGGAAGATCTGGCCGAAGCGATGAAGAAACAGAAGGAACTCATAGAGAAACTGCGCCGACAGGCTAAAAAAATGGACGATTCGCTGGCGAACCTGCAGTTTGAGAGCTTTATCGCGCGCCTTAAAGCCTCTGCTGATAAAGAGGAGAATATCGCTGCCGGACTCAAACAATACCTGAAAGAAAGCATCGGGCTCGAACCCGGCAAACTCCGGGAGAAACAGAAAGCAGTGATCGAGAATATATCATCCAGGCAGAGAACTGCTTCCAGGAATATACGCTATATCCGCGACGACCTTGTCGGCGCCTACGGCAGAATCCGATATGAAGCATATAACGAGGTGCTCAAGGATATGGAGAACGAGAAGCTCGACGAGAAACTTCTCGAACTGAAGTCCTCGATAAATGACAACCGCGCCGTTGCCGGCATGCGGAAAGCCAACATGCTCGTTGCGCTTCTTCGCAAATGGGCCGCCATGCTCGACAACGGCGACAGAAATAAGGAACGGATTGGCGAGGGCGAGGCTCCTCCCATTCCGATGGAGATGCTTGTGGCAATGCTGAGAATACTGCAGGGGGAACAGGAACTGCGCAGAAAGACCAGGGCGCTTGACGAAAACCGTATTCTCATGAGGGATTTCATGGACTATTCGGATAAGGCCCTCTCCCTTTCGGGGACACAGAAACGCCTGAAGGAGGACCTGGTTGGAATACGCGACGGATTCGATGCTTCGCCATCGATAGTAAAACTCCTTTCCGCCGCGGCACGGGCCATGTCGGACGCGCAGGATCTGCTTGCCGTACCCCGTACCGACAAACCGGTTATCGCGGCCGAGACCGAGGTGATAGAGCTTCTT